>CAYHCQ010000013.1:0-32667 GCA_964355115.1 uncultured Prolixibacteraceae bacterium
CTACCGTGGAATCATTACATTTTGTGAGCCCACGCTTGAAGCAAGGGAAACAACGTTGGCAGCAGTCATGAAGGAAACCGGTGCCATTGAGATCCATCCATATAATAATGTCGCAATCATCGCGGGACAGGCTACGGCTGCACTCGAACTCCTTGAGGATGTTAAAGATCTCGATATTATCATTGCACCTGTCGGCGGCGGCGGACTGTTGAGCGGGACGGCTCTTTCTGTTCACTATTTCCACCCGCAGACCCTGGTTATTGCCGCTGAACCTGAGCAGGCAGATGACGCCTTCAGGTCATTTGCTCAAAAGATGCTGATCCCCTCGCTAAATCCGAATACCATTGCCGATGGACTTCGTACTTCGCTCGGCACGATAACATTCCCGATTATAATTGACCATGTTACCGAAATCGTCACCGTAAGCGAGAAAGGTATTATCAGGGCGATGCGATACCTTTGGGAACGAATGAAAATTCTGGCAGAGCCCTCATCCGCAGTTCCGCTTGCAGCTATTATGGAAGGAAAGGTGAATGTTACCGGCAAGCGTATTGGCATCATAATCAGCGGAGGAAATGTAGATCTTGACAATTTACCCTGGCTTGAAAATGGCTGAAGGAAAACTTTACCTGATCCCGACCCTTCTTGGCGACGAACCTGCCGTGCAGGTCCTTCCTGCCGGCACACTTGAGGTAATTCATCGCCTCGACCATTTCATTGTGGAAGAGATCCGCACTGCGCGCAGGTTTTTAAGGAAAGCCGGTGTTACCCGCCCACTGGAGGAGATTTCGTTCGATATTTTCAACGAACATTCCAGAAACGAAGATATTGCCAATTATCTGGAACCTGCAAGAAATGGTTACGACCTGGGACTCCTTTCGGAAGCTGGAACGCCCTGTATTGCAGATCCTGGTTCGGAGATCGTCGAAATGGCTCATTCCATCGGCATCGTGGTCGTTCCGCTTACCGGTCCCTCCTCCCTTCTGCTTGCACTTATGGCATCGGGATTTAACGGACAGAGCTTCACGTTTCTGGGTTACCTGCCTGTCGACCGGACGGAACGGGCCAGGACAATCAAGGAGATTGAACGAATCGCTGCAGATAAAAAGCAGACCCAGATATTTATCGAAACTCCTTACCGGAACCTCCAGCTTTTTGAGGCCCTGCTTCAGACCTGCCGGGATGCGACCCTGTTATGCCTGGCAACGGATGTTACCGGCAAAAACGGGTTCATTCTTACAAAATCCATCGGTGAATGGAAAAAAAACAAACCCGATATCAACAAAAGACCTACCGTTTTTCTGCTCTATTAAAGCTTTCGGTGGCCTGCGTGTAACTAACCACTACATTTGACGTCTTAACACGGTAATTTCACATCTCATATAGCAATTCTCTCTTGGAAACAGTATTATCCATTAACAATCTATCGAAGCGCTACGGCAAGATTCAGGCCGTTAAAGACCTTTCTGCCGAGATAAAACGCGGTCAGGTTTTTGGCATCCTCGGTCCCAACGGCAGCGGGAAATCCACCACCCTGAGCATTACGCTCGACCTGGTAAGAGCAGACGAAGGCAGTTACAGCTGGTTTGGTGAAGCACCCTCAAAAGAGTGCCGGAAACGTATCGGATCTGTTATTGAGACGCCCAACTTCTTCCCCTATCTGAGCCCGGTGCGTAACCTCCAGATTGTGGCGGATATCAAGGATCTTGGCTATTCTGATATCGACAGGGTACTTGAACTTACCGGACTGCATGAGCGCCGGAATTCTAAATTCAAAACCTTCTCGTTCGGAATGCGGCAACGACTTGCGGTAGCCTCCGCACTGCTTGGAAACCCTGAGGTGCTGATTCTCGATGAGCCTACCAACGGCCTTGACCCGCAGGGTATCGCCCAGATCAGGGAACTCATTCTCCTGGTTGCAAGCCAGGGAACGACCATCATCATCGCCTCTCACCTCCTCGATGAGGTGCAGAAAATTTGCAGCCATGTGGCAGTACTCAGCAAAGGGAAAAAACTCTTCGATGGCAAGGTGAGTGAAGTTCTGGCCGTTTCCGACTCCTTCGAACTGGCTTCCTCCGATATGGAGAACCTTTTAGCAGCCATTCAAAACCATCCGGAATTTGAATCCTACATACACAGGGAGAATAATTTCCTTGTCTACTTCAAAGGTGAAGTACTTCCGGGTGAACTCAATCAATTCCTTTTCAGCAAAGGAATTACCCTCACACACCTTTCGGAGCGCAAACGCAGCCTGGAACAACATTTTCTCGAACTCTTACACGAAAACGCATGATCAAGCTGCTTAAAATCGAACTTAAAAAGATCCTTACATACAAGATATTCTGGATCCTGGTAGGCCTCTATTTCATTTTTCTGTCGGCTGGTTTGCTGATGGCCGAATTTATGATCAACAACATGGTAGACAATATGAACAGGCATTTGCCAATTCCACTACCACACGTTACCATCTATTTCTTCCCCTGGGTTTGGCAGAACCTGGCCTTTTTCGCTACAATCCGGTATGTACTTATATTTCCCGCCATCGTCATCATCATCCTCATAACCAACGAATTCACCTTTAAAACCATCCGTCAGAACGTAATAAACGGAATGAGCAAATCGGAATTCCTCAGCTCCAAGCTGCTGCTGATCCTTGCTATATCACTGATAATGACATTTTTTCTTACCATCGGAACCCTTATACTGGGGTTGTCTAATACACAACTCACGAGTTGGGGAATGGTTTTTGAGAAAATCCCTTTTGTTCTGGGCTTCTTCATCAGCATTCTGAGTTTCCAGGTTTTCGCCTTCTTCTTTGGTTTCATGTTGCGTAATACAGGGCTTGCGATCGCACTGTTTACCCTGTATACATTTATCGTTGAGCCGATTCTTTATTACTTCCTTAAAAGCCCGATTGTTTTTAAAAATAATATTTCACCCTACCTGCCCGTCAATTCAGTCCTGCGGGTAACTGAATATCCTGCCATCCCGGTTCTGAAAACAGTAATGGGTATCAACCTCCAGGATTCCATCAGCCTTGGAACCGCTGTAATCCCCTTGCTTTATTGTGCTGTAATGATAGGGATTGTTGTGTTTACCTTGAACAGAAAAGATCTCTGATCAAATCCCGCTGCGTTTCCGCAATACCCATTCTGCAGTAAGAAAACCAAGAATGATCAGGAACAACCAGGGTGTTCCGATCAGGTCGGACAATTTTTTCCGGGTATAGGAAACCGAATGTATATCCTCCCTGTTACGAAGTAATTCAGCCAGTTCTTTCATATCCTGCCGTTGAACCATTTCAGCATTGTGCGCGGCTGCAATCCTGGCAAGAAGGCGGTGATCGGCAACCAGGTTCACGGCTTCTGCATTGACGGGCATCACCGTGAAAGTACCCTTGGCGGTGTGGGTGATTTTGCCCTGCACCACGGAAGCAGCATAAGAATAATTTCCGACAGGAAACAACCCGGCCTTCAGAAAATAAGCTTTGTCGGATTTACTGAAAACAAAGGGGTAGATGTTCTTTTGCTCATCTGTAATGGTAATATTCACATCCTGATCATTCACCATTTCATACGAGGGGTTGAAAACTTCGGCATCAATCTCCACCGGTTCATTTTCGTTGAATTTCGGACTTATCCTCAAGCGGAAAAAACTTTTATCCTCTTTCACAGCCAGATACTGTACAATTTTGTTCACAAACCCGTCGAAGACTTCATGGTCACCCTTTTGTACATAATCAGAAACCCTCCATCGCCAGAGATTCTCGCCTGCAATTACGCCTATCTTTCTGGAAGGATTCTGAAAGAACATGATCAGCGGAGTGGTGGTTGTTACATTACCCAGCCTTTGATAGAAAAGCACATCGGTAAGCGGACCGTACTGGTAAACTCCAAAAGGGCTCAACAGCGGGGGAAACTCACCGAAAACCGCAGGTTCATCTTTTCCGACAGAATAGCGGGAAAAATAGGGGTTAAATGAAGGCAGAGCATCAGAAAAATCGTTACGTTTAGAATTGATAATCAATCCCGTTTTGATGTTATTAAAAGCATTAAGGTCGCTGCGTGAGCCAAGAATAAACAACAGTGACACGGGCGACTGCATCAGTGCCGAGAGGTCTGATAATCCCGATACAGAAGGAACCTGGTTGAGAATGATGAGGTCATATTTGATAATCTGCTCCTTAAAGGCATCTGTTCTGAACCGGGAAACCTCGAATCTTGAAGAAGTTGAAAGTGCCTGCTCGAGGGCACTGATATCGGGATGCGGAGAGTCATACAGAATCGCCACCTTCTGCCGGGCATCCAGTACTTCGATAAAAAAATCCTGCCTGTTGTTAACCTTGTTGATCTCGCCTTCAACCGGATCCAGCTGCACCGAATAGCGCTGAAGTCCCGCCGATTTGGCATCCAGCATAAAACTCACCTTTTTCATTGTACGATCGCTGGCAGACATAATCTCAGTCGTAAAAACCGTCTGGTCGCGGTGCGAAACCTTAACCTTCGAAGACTGTCCGGCACATTTATCCATCTCAACAAGTACCTCAACCGGAAAATTATCTCCGATAAAAACCGATTTATTGCAGGTGATCTTCCTGATAAGTATATCCTTACGTAAGGTTGTATCTCCCAGTGCGATCGTATAGACCGGGAAGGAGATCCGCTTTGCAGCGTAATAGGGATCGGTTCCCTTGTTATATATACCATCGGAAGCCAGGATCATAGCGCCCACATTCCGGTTTGCAAACCGGCTCTCTACCTCGCCGAACAGACCGGAAATATCCGTCTCCTTATCTTTATACCCGGCGTTAAATCCATTTTTCACCCCGTCGCCAAAAGAGTATGTCTGCACTTCGTATTTCTTCTGCAATTCAGCAGTAAGTTCGGCCAACTGTGCAGGGAATTGTTTTTGATAGATGGCCGAGTCGTCGGTCTGGATGAGCGAAGAGGAGTTGTCGACCCCAATGATGATGATTGGTTTTTCAACGGTTACAATACTTCTCTTGACAAGTGGTGAGAGTAAAAGAAATGATATAACAGCGACCGCAAGAAAGCGGAGTCCGGCCATGATCAGCTGGATCGGTTTTGTAACTTCAGTATTGCGTGCCCTGTAATAGAGGGCAGATGCATATGCAATTCCCAGCAGCAGGCAAAGCAGAATGAGCCATAAAGGATATTCCGAAACCAGTTCCAATTATCCGGACGTTATCAGGTGTGAAGTCCGCCACAAACCGTAATGGCCTGGCCGGTTATGTAGGAACTCAGATCCGAAGCAAGGAACAGAGCCAGGTTTGCCACATCATCGGTAGAGCCGGCGCGTTTCATTGGTATGTCATTGATCCAGTTGTCTTTGAATTCCTGCGGGATTTTTGCCGTCATCTCGGTTTCGATAAACCCCGGTGCAATCGCATTGCAGCGGATGTTGCGCGATCCCAGTTCCTGGGCAATCGATTTGGTGAACCCTATGATGCCCGCCTTTGAGGCAGAATAATTTGACTGTCCGCTGTTTCCTTCAACACCTACCACAGAACTCATGTTTACGATCGAGCCAAAGCGTTGCTTGATCATGAATTTCTGAATTGCCTTGGTGAGGTTGAACACCGACTTCAGATTGACATTCATTACCAAGTCCCAATCCGACTCCGACATGCGAAGCAATAAGTTATCGCGGGTAATTCCGGCATTGTTGACCAGAATATCGATGGTTTGAAAATCGGTAATTACCTGGTTTATAAGCTGCTCACTGTCAGTAAATGAACTCGCGTCGGAAGCGTATCCTTTTGATTTAACTCCGAGTGCATTCAGTTCATTTTCCAGGGTGATGGTATCTTCGTTACAGGCAATATCTGAGAAGGCAACATTGGCCCCGTGCTGAGCAAATTTAATGGCAATGGCTTTTCCAATGCCACGGTTTGCACCGGTAATGAGTGCGGTTTTTCCTTCGAGTAATTTCATTTTTTATTAAAATTTGGTTTCGCAAAGATAGATAAAGGGCGGTTGCCCGCAAGCACTAAATCCACTTTACCAGGTTAAAATCCTGACGATGAGGCAACAATGGACTCTTCGGGAAGAGGCGGAATACAAAGTCATGCACCCCGGCCTGGTTGATTGGAATATCGCAGGCAAAGGCGACAATGTTCTTTTCAGCTTTCACCATATTCATCTCTTCGATAAAGGTGGGTTCTTTTACCTCATCGTTGATCTTCTTTCCGAACAGAACCTCAATTCCGATATCTGTTCCTGAGAGTTCATTCATATCAAGTACAATTTCTGCTTTAAAAGACTCACCCAATAACAACGGTTTATGATTGGAGTCGGGCATGCTGACGGAAATGACTTCGATATTGTCCCATCCTCTCATTACCTTACGTTTCCAGCTGGCAATATGCCGCGCCATTTCATAATTTTTACCCGTCATGATCCGCGACCGTTTAAACAACGGATTGTAATACTGGCGGATATAGTCGTCGAGCTGGCGTTTCATGGTAAAATGCGGAGCGATGCCGGAGATTGTATTTTTTATATACGACACCCAGCGTTCAGGAACATTCTTCGCATTCAGTTCATAATAGATCGGAACGATCTCTTCTTCGAGGATGGTGTAAATGGTTTCCGCATCCAGGTCATCCTGGAACATGGTATTGTCGTAGGTAGGCTCCTCCTGGAGGGCCCAGCCTGCATTGGGACGGTAACCTTCTGCCCACCACCCATCCAGGACACTGAAATTGACAACTCCGTTCATCACGGCCTTTTCGCCGCTTGTTCCGGAGGCCTCGAGCGGGCGTGTAGGGGTATTCAGCCAGATATCAACACCTTTGATAAGGAATTTGGCCAGTTCCATGTCGTAATTCTCGACGAACATGATCTTGCCGAGGAATTCAGGCATGCGGGCAATTTCGAAGATCCTCTTGATCAGATCCTGCCCCGCCTTATCATGAGGATGGGCCTTCCCGGCAAAAACGAACTGAACCGGTGCCTTCTTATTGTTAACAATACGCGAAAGCCTGTCGAGATTGCTGAAGAGCAGATGAGCCCGTTTATAGGTTGCGAAACGTCGTGCAAATCCTATTGTAAGAGCCTTCGGCGCTGCAGCCTCACGGATTTTGAAAATGAGTTTCGGGTTCTCGTGCCGGCGTGTCATGTCGGCATAAAGCCTTTGCAAAAGGTATTCCGTCATCTGGTCTTTTTGCTTAAGCTTGGTCTTCCAGATGGTTTCGTCGTCGACGTTGTGAATCTTCTCCCAATATTGGGGATTCGACTGATCCTCAAGAAATCCCTCTCCAAACTCCTTGCTGTATAGTTGCTGCCACGATTTGGCCGTCCATGTAGGAAAGTGCACTCCGTTGGTAACATAACCTATATGCAGCTCTTTGGGATAGAAGCCCGGGTAAAGCTTCACGAACATGTCGCGGGTAACCTTGCCATGGATTTTACTCACCGCATTGATCTCCTGTGAACACTTTGCAGCCAGCACGCTCATCGAAAATTTCTCCTCCAGGTCATTGTCGACCATACGACCGAGATTCATGAACTGCTCCCACTTGATATTAAGGTGATCGGGGTAATGCGACAGATACCGGCGCAACAGGTCTTCGTGGAATGTATCGTGTCCGGCAGGCACCGGCGTATGCGTGGTAAACAAGGTGGATGAACGGACAACCTCCAAAGCCTGAGGGAAGGTCAGTTTTTCGTTTTCGATAAGTTTCCTAAGCCGCTCGAGGCCGATGAAGGCAGAATGTCCTTCGTTGCTGTGATATACATCAGGCTTGATGTCCAGGGCATCGAGCATGCGGATTCCGCCTATACCCAGTAAAAGTTCCTGACGAAGTCTGTTCTCCAGATCTCCGCCATACAGCTGATGCGTAATGCTGCGGTCGGCCTCCAGATTTTCTTCAATGTCGGTATCCATAAGGTAAAGCGGAATCCGTCCGACATCCACCCTCCATACCTTCGCATACATGGTACGGCCGGGAAGGGCAAATGTTACTTTCATCCAGTTGCCCTGTTCGTCGCGGATGGGAATCAGGGGCAGGTGGGTGAATTTCTGTGGTGTAAATGAAGCAATCTGATCGCCGTAAAGCGACAGGTTCTGGGTGAAATAGCCATACCGGTAAAGCAACCCCACCCCTACCAGGTTCACGTTAGAGTCGCTTGCCTCTTTAAGGTAGTCGCCGGCAAGCATACCCAAGCCGCCCGAAAAAATCTTGATTGTATCGTGAAGCCCGTATTCCATGCTGAAATAGGCAACCTGGTGCTTTGGTTTTTCGGAGGCCTTGGCCATGTAAGCATCAAACTTCGAGGTTACCTTAATCAGTTTGTTAACGAACTTCTCGTTGGCGCTGAGATCCTGTAACTCCTGGAATGAGAGCGATTCAATCAGGGCAATCGGGTTGAACTTTAGCTCATACCAACGCTCTTTATTGATCATCTCAAACAACTCTGATCCCTCGTAGTTCCACGACCACCAAATATTTTTTGACAATCCGACAAGTGTGGCAATATTCTCAGGGATCCTTTGTTCGATGAGAACCTTTTTCCATTCGGGTTTGAAATCGATGGATGTTTTAAATTTAGGTGTCAGTCCGAGCGGTTGCTTACCGGAATAAAGATCTGCCCTTAATCCGGTCACCTCGATGGCGAGTGAATAGGCCTCATGATAGTGATCGATGAGATTTTTCCACAAAGCTGAACGGGAGATCTCAAAGGCTTTGATCCGTATCTTGACGATCTCCTTCTCCTGCTTAAGGCTGCAGCTGATAATATTTTTAACGATCTCTTCAACAACTTCATCGTCGTTGTCATCGTCTCTGTCGATCACCGCAGTACAATCCTTTACAGTGGGAAAAAGAGATTTTATCCATTGACCAAAGCCTGAAACTGATGTTGTTATTGTAGGAATATGAAACGCCAGGCTTTCCAGCGGCGAGAATCCCCAGGGCTCGTAATAGGACGGATAAACCGTTCCATCGAAACCTATAAGTAAATCATAATAACTCAGGTTGAAGATACCGTCGGTTCCCGTGAGCATTGTGGGTGCGAAAATTATCTTCACCTTGTCCTGCGGCCGGTTCAGCAACCCCTGCTCCCTTATCCTTCGAAGCACCAGATCATTTTCCGGTTCCGGAAGTGCATGAGTAAGATACTCTTCAGGATGTGGATGGCTGAAATCTTTTTTCGCCATGCGATCGAGCAACTCTTTGCGCGGACCAAATTCCCTCGAAGGGATTGCGATGAGGGCAACGATGGTAGTTTGCAGGCGCGGTTGCCTGTTCAGTGAAGCCATGGCATCAATGAAGAGATCGAATCCCTTGTTGTGAAATTCGTACCGGCCGCTGTTCATTACAAGGATGCTTCCTTTTGAAAGTTCCTGTCCCAGCAAAGCTTCGGCTACCTCAAAGAATTTTTTACGCGCAGTTGCCCGCTTTTCGTAATAGGCCTCCTTTACCGGAACAAAGGAGTCGTCGAACCCGTTGGGTGTGAGTATGTCTGCCTCCTTTTCAAGAAACTGTCTGCATTCGTTATTTGTAATGGTGCTCAGCGTTGTGAAGATGTCGGCTTCGTGGGCAGCGAGCTTTTCGAGTGAGAATTTTGCCATCAGTCCGAATTGTTTGGCGATGGTCTCTCCATTGTAATTCTCCAGGTTCTTATACAGTGGCAGCCCGTTTCCGGCAATACAACGGCCAATTACCGTTCCATGGGTAGTAAACACAGTCCCGATCTGCGGCACACGCTCCTTGAGGTAAAGTACACCCATGCCTGTCATCCATTCGTGGAACTGTGCAATAATTTTATCGTGGTGAGACAAGTTGAAATTGTAGAAACTTTCGATAACCATCCCAGCGGCATATCCGAACAAGGCGGGTTCAACATAATCCCAGCCGCCCGATAACGAGTCAAGTTTATACCTTTCCCAGAAATGGGCAAATATTTTATCCTTTTCAGAAAAATAGGGAGTAAAATCGATCAGGAAAACGATGGGTTTACCGCTGATATTCCAACGGCCAATTTTCATTGCAAGACCCTCACCTTCTGCCTTTTCACGCCATGCTTTATAAAGAAATTTATCTTCAATGAACTCCGGATTCTGATGGGTCTCTTTCCAAACATCAGGACCAATGAGTATGTAATTATCTTTCAGTTCATCTGCCAGCGTTTTTGCCTTGGTAGAGACAACCGTATGTATACCGCTTACTTTATTACAAACTTCCCAGCTGGTTTCAAAAATATAGTCCGGTATCAGAACACGTTTATCTTTCATTATGAGGTTTATTTCGTTGATTTGGTTTTCGCACCGGGTTTGGTGGCCTTCTTTACCGCTTTTTTTTTCGCTTTTGGGGCAACCTCCGGGGTTTTGGGTGTGACTGGCACAGCATTTACAAGTGCATCATCAAGTCGTATCATGAAGTCCGAAAGAACATTCATATAGTTGATGAAAGCTTCGTAAGGCGATCCATAAGGATTAAAATACTTGTGCACCTCTCCTGCTGAGAACCATTTGGTACACATATAATAAAAATGGTTACTGGTTTGCAGGTAGAGCCAATCCTTTAAAATTCCTGCATCGGTGCAATCTGCTATCTTTTGCGAACAGGCATAGAGTTTGGCAAAGGCTTCATCCTGCAGTTCATTCCCCAACCAGGCAGTAAGGTCGCGCTCTTCGTCGGCCCAGGAAATAGTATGGGGTACAGAGATGGCCGAAACTGGCTGTAGTTTGCTGTAAAGTTCGGAAGGTGTATTGAAGGTAAAGTTAGAATTGGCGAAAACTGCTGACGGCAGATGTTTGAAAAAATCAAAAATGCCGGTTTCTTTCCATTGGTGCTCCCCTATCGTCTCGTAATCAAGAAACAGGTTTACCACCTCCTCCGAGGGTTCGATATTATTCAGCCATTTTACGAATTTTTCGGCAGTGAGGGGCCATTCCGACCAGGCCTGGTTTGAAAAGCGGAAGGTAAGGTCATCACTAAGCCGGAAATTCCGGAGCAACACCTTCAGTTTGGGGTTTATATTGTTGCAGTACATGAAATTCGGACTCTTCCAACCCAGAATGTGCTTTGCCCCTTCCGTAAGCATGGTGTGGAAGCCCATGTCGGCAACCATTTCACCAATCCTGTCTGAATATATCAGTTCTGTATTCCTGAAGGTAACCGGTTTACGGCCAAACAGCTCCTCCACCTTGTTCCGGTGTTTCTCCACCTGACGGTAAAACTCATCCCGGTTTCCCAACGAAGAAAGCGAGTGGGCATAAGTTTCAGCCAGGAACTCAACCTGACCGGTATCTGCCAGTTTCCGGAAACTCTGAATCACTTCAGGGACGTGCACTTCCATCTGCTCGAGTGCGGTTCCTGAGATCGAATAGCTGATCCTGAAAGCACTCCCGAACTCACGTATCAGGTCAAGCATGAGTTTATTGGCAGGCAGGTATGACTTTTCCGCCACCCTGCGAATGATGTGCCTGTTCTGATAATCATCGTAGTAATGATGGTCACTGCCGATGTTGAAAAAACGGTAGGTCCGGAGCCGGAACGGTTGATGGACCTGGAAATACAAACAAATTGATCTCATAGAATCTATCTATAAACTGCTTTGTTATAAACTTCGATTACATTTAATGCAGCATTCTCCCACTTGAGATTATCTACTTCGGTTTTTCCGTACCGGATAAACATCTGGTGGAGTGCGTCGTAGTGAAGGATCCCATAAATGGCGTCGGCCAGTGCATCCACATCCCAGAAATCCACTTTGATTGCATGTTGCAGAACCTCTGCCACGCCCGATTGTTTCGAGATAACGACAGGTACATTCGATCGCATGGCTTCCAAGGGCGAGATCCCGAAGGGCTCCGAAACCGAAGGCATTACATACACATCGCTCATGGCAAACATGGTATCCACTTCGGCGCCGGCAAGGAACCCTGTAAAGTGAAATTTAGTAGCTATTTTAAGCTGGGCCACCCTCCTTACCATCCGGTTAAGCAGGTCGCCGGAACCGGCCATCACAAACCGTACATTCTCGTCTTTCTGCAAAACCTTATAAGCGGCCTCAACAAAGTAGTCGGGACCCTTCTGGTATGTGACACGTCCGAGGAAGGTGACGATCTTTTCCCGCACATGCTTTGTAATACTCTCTGATTCGTGTCTTTCAACCGGTTCAACTGCATTGTGAACAGTAATGACTTTTTCAGCCGCGATTCCATATTTTTCAAGGACGATCTGCCGGGTGAAATTACTCACAGTAATTACGAGGTCGGCCTCTTCCATGCCTTTGCGTTCGATATCGTATACAACCTGATTCACCTTCTCTCCTGAGCGGTCAAACTCCGTTGCATGAACATGCACAACAAGGGGTTTTCCGCTGATGGCTTTGGCTGCGATTCCCGCAGGGTAGGTAAGCCAGTCGTGGGCATGGATCACATCGAAGGTATTTCCGGCGGCAATGGATGATGCAACCAGAGCATAGCGTGAAACCTCCTCCATCAGGCTTGGCCCATACTTCCCTGAAAAGGTATACTGCTTCGAAAAAACAGACTGGGTGGAGGATGTACTCCCGAGCAACTCCTTTTCAACGGCAATCTCGTACTCTTCGGGGTCGAGGTAAGGAACCAGATTTGAACCGATCTCCATGAACTGGATCTTATTCCAGTGTTCCTGATTCCGGGTCTCCCTGAAATCCAGCATCACATCGCTGGCATTCACCAGCCTGAAACCCTCCTTGGTCTCATCGCCAAAAGCTTTGGGAACGACAAAAATGACTTCGGTCCCATGCTTTACAAGCCCTTTGGTAAGCCCAAAGCAGGCAGTGCCTAAGCCCCCGGTGATATGCGGGGGGAACTCCCAGCCGAACATTAAAACGCGCATTTCGATTTACGATTTACGATTGACGATCAACGATTTCAGATTAAACTGAAGCATCGCATTTATCAATCAGGTATTTAATTCTTAATAATTCGCCTACCGACCAGGCGCGGGAGATGGCTCCCCTCGCAGAATGAGGGGGATCGCCGTCATATATGCCGGAGATTGTTCCGATTCCGTGTTCGGTCATTACCGCCTCAAACCCCTGATAGAGCGACTTGATGAATGAAATTCCGCTTTTTCCGTGAATTTTCAGGTATCCCTCAACAAACTGCCCCAGCAACCAGGGCCATACTGTTCCCTGGTGATAGGCTGCATCTCTCTCTGTTGGAGTTCCGAAATAGATACCTTTATAAACGGGACTTTTGGGTGTAAGTGTCCGAAGCCCGCGCGGGGTAAGCAACTCCTGCTTCACCCGGCTGAGGATTTCCTTGCGTATCTCTTCACGCACAGGGCTGTATTGGAGTGATGTGGCAATCACCATATTTGGGCGGACGGTCCAGTCTTTGTATTCGCCGTCAACATAGTCGGCAAGGTACCTTTTTTCGCTATTCCAGAAAGCATCTGCAAAGGAGCCAGGAATGGAACATGAGAGCTCCTCCCACTGCTTTACAAAAGGTTTATCGTCGCACAACCGGGCAAGTTCAAGGCTGAAACAGATGGCATTGTACCAGAGTGCATTCACTTCAACGACCTTACCGATACGCGGTGTTACAGGCTTTCCGTGAACAATGGCGTCCATCCAGGTGAGCGCTTTACCGGGAACTCCGGCATAGATCAGACCGTCTGACTCCATATGTATGTTAAAGTCGGTGCCATCGCGGTATCCTTCAAGAATTGCCTTCATCTTCTTCCCATATTCTTTCCAGATCGCTTTGTGCGTTCCGGTGAATTGGGCGTACTGCTGCAGAGCATAGAAAAACCAAAGTGAAGTGTCGGAGGCCGCATAACTCGAATTGGCTCCGGAACCCAGGTTTGGAAGCAGAGCGCCTTTGAGGTCATCGGCCATGGTATCGATCACAGCCTTGCAGGTTTTAACATCGCCTGTCACAAGAGTAAGTCCGGCCAGCGAGACAAAGGTCTCCCTTCCGCTTCGGCTGAACCATGGAAACCCGGCTATGATTTCGGTACGTTTCCCCTTCTTGACAATAAACTGCTGTGCAGCATTTACAAGGCAGTTGTAAAAATTATCGCGCGGGATCCTCTTTTTAAGTTCATCGATGAATGCCTTCTTTAACAGGGAGGGGTTAATCTCCTGAGTGCCGGCAGAAAAATAGATACTCTCCCCGGTTTTAATCTCAACCTCGAAAAAGCCAGGAACATAGAGATCCTCCTGATAATCATACCCACGGTCCATCTCTTCCTGGTATTCAATATTGTAGTACCAATCGGGAACATGGGTATATTCAGCAGGCTTTGAAACCTGCATCACCAGGTCGGTATAGCCATGATACATCCTTACTTTAATTCCGTTGGGAACCTCTTCGAATTTCTTGTCGGCCAGAATATTCTCTTTGCTAAGTTTATGAACATTCCTGAAGGCAAGAAATGGCTTGAACCTCAGCGTAGTAGGAGAATGGGCTTCGACCAGGGTATACCTGAAAATCATCCGGTCTTCGCGGGTTGTAAAGATCATCTCCTTGGTAAGCACAACACCACCGATGCGATAGGTGATTTTCGGGATTGGTTCGGTAACAAAATCGCGGATGTACTTATGGCCTTTGGGATTGTACAAGCCTCCGGGAAATTTCCGGATCCCCAGGTTGAATTCTGCCTCTCTTTGGATAATGGTCTCATCGAGGCTTGAGAGCAGAACATGGTTGTCGTGGTCGATCCCGGGCTGAGGAGTGACCAGTATACCATGGTATTTTCGTGTATTACAGCTGACAATTGTCGAATTGGCATAAGATCCTGCGCGGTTCGAACGAAGCAGTTCGCGGCTCAGGGAGTACTCCAGATTTACAAGCTGGGATTTATCGAAATTGATATAACTCATCTGATATTATTTACCTGAAAAGTTCAAATATAACCTAAAAAAAAGAGAACTGCAAAAGTACAATATTATCTGCTTTTGTCGTTAGACTAATTACAAATAAAAGTTAAATAATCAGTACTTTTGCATTCACAAATCCCTTGCATGGTTCGTCGACCCTTTTCATCCAGGCTCCTTGTTCTGATCGGCTTCATTCTGCTCATATCCATCTCCTGCCGCAAGAAGGATAAGGTTGACAGCAGCCCCGGACTTCAGCTTGCATTTTCAGTTGATACAGTATACTTCGATACTGTCTTCACGACCGTTGGATCCATAACAAAACGGCTCGTGGTCTATAATCCGAACGACGGGAAGGTCGTCGTCTCCTCCATCAGGCTTGCAGGCGGAGAGCAATCAGATTACCGCATGAACATCAGCGGCGATCCTACCCTTACTGCAACGAATGTTGAAGTCCCGGGAAACGACAGCATATACATTTTCGTGCGCGTTACCGTGAACCCTAACAATCAGGACGCCCCTTTTGTCGTGAGCGATTCAATCGAATTTTACACCAACGGTACATACCAGAATGTAAAACTGGTGGCATGGGGGCAAAATGCACTATTCTATAAATATGCAAAAATATACGAAACAGTTACCTGGGACAGCCTACGCGCACATGTCATATATGGTTCGCTCAGTATTGAGAACAACGTCACATTAACCATTTTAGCAGGCGCAAAAGTTTACTTCCACAAAGGCGCCTACCTCGATATTCAAAAGGGAGCCACCCTGAAGGTTACCGGCAGCCTTGAACACCCTGTAAGGTTCCAGGGAGACAGGCTCGATCCCTTTTACCGCGATCTTCCCGGACAATGGAACGGAATCTATCTGGAACAAGGCAGTTTCGGTCACGAGATAGATTATGCTGTGATTAAAAACGGGGTCATCGGACTTGGCATCGATTCACTGGGATCTTCAGGCACTCCCATGTTAAAACTTAACAACACCATAATTCAGAACATGACCTCCAACGGTATCCTGGCCATCGGAACCTCCCTCCTCTCCACAAATTGCGTTATAGGGAACTGTGGCGGTCCTGCTGTGGATATTATCAGAGGGGGTGATTACGATTTCAGGCAGCTGACAATCGGGAATTACTGGTCAGCGTCTGTGCGCAGCATCTCCTCCCTTTGTATCAGCAACTACGACTACGATACGCTTGGAAACAAAATCCCCGGACAACTTACAAAAGCATACTTCGGGAATTCAATTATTTACGGATCCGAAGACAACGAAATTCTGTTTGACTCACTGGCAGGAACTCCGTTTAATTACTCCTTTGACCATTCGCTGCTGAGAACCCGTCTGAACACTTCCAGTGCGGGCCATTATACCGAATGTGCTGTAAATAAAGATCCCCTTTTTATTGATCCTGTACTTTTCGACTACAGGATAGACAGCCTCTCTCCTGCCATCCGGCAAGGGATTCCGATGGGAGTGTTGTATGACATTAACGGAATCGAACGGGGAATCACCCCTGATTTAGGCTCTTACCAATATCAGAAAGTCCGGTAAATGCGTGACGCGTGAATAGTGATGAGTTAAGAGTGATGAGTTAAGAGTTTTTTTTTTATTTTTTTAGTGCTTCAACCATCGCTTTGCCAATGTCGGCGGGAGAATCGAAGACCAACACCCCGCACTCTCTCAAAATCTCTTTCTTGGCTTCTGCTGTATCGGATTTTCCACCTACAATAGCTCCTGCATGTCCCATGGTTCGTCCTTTCGGAGCCGTGGCACCGGCAATGAAACTGACGACCGGCTTTGTGCCATGTTCCCTGATCCAATAGGCAGCATCGGTTTCCATATTTCCGCCAATCTCACCGATCAAAATGATTCCTTCGGTTTCAGGATCGGCCATAAAAAGCTCAACGGCTTCCTTGATGGTGGTTCCCGGAATGGGATCGCCGCCTATACCAATCATGGTAGTCTGGCCCAGTCCGGCCTTGGTAATCTGGTCAACTGCTTCGTACGACAATGTCCCTGAGCGTGAGACAATTCCGATGGTTCCCTCTTTGTGAATAAATCCGGGCATGATGCCGATCTTGGTATTCGGAGGCGAAATAATGCCAGGACAATTGGGCCCGATCAGACGAACATTCTTGTATTTGAGGTACTCCTTGGCAGCGATCATATCCTTAACCGGGATGCCTTCGGTAATGCAGACAATGAGACTGATCCCGGCATCGGCTGCTTCGAGGATGGCATCAGCAGCCATGGGAGGAGGAACAAAGATCACCGACACATTAGCGCCGGTTGCCTTTACTGCATCTGCGACTGTGTTAAAAACCGGACGGCCAAGGTGTTCCAAACCTCCCTTTCCGGGAGTCACCCCACCAACCACATTGGTTCCGTATTCAATCATTTGTCCTGCATGGAAGGAACCTTCACTTCCGGTTATTCCCTGTACGAGAACCCTTGAGTCTTTGTTTACCAGTATACTCATTGTTATTGGCTATATGTTTGATGGTTAACTACATTGCTGAAATTCGTTACGCGTGACATCTTGCATCCTGCATCTTTCATCTTGCATCCTGCTCCCAGCTTTCAAAGTTAGTGGGATTTCTAAAATCTGGAAATTTTATTTGATAAATTTGTCACCCGCCGGAGAGAAGGTTGTAAATTCGTTGTCATGGGGAAGTTTGATACATCAGAAACAATCTGTGCTTTGTCTACCGCACCGGGTTCGGGGGCAATTGCCGTTATCCGGCTTTCGGGCACGAATACTTTTTCCGTGTGTTTCAGACTGTTCACACCCGCAAAACGTGGACTTGATATCCAGGCTGCTCCTTCGCACACAATCCATTTCGGCACCGTTGGTCACAACGGTGATATCCTCGACGAGGTGCTTCTAAGCTTGTTCAGGGCTCCTCACTCCTACACAGGTGAGGACGTGATCGAGATCTCCTGCCATGGGTCTGTCTATGTTCAACAGAAACTGCTGGAGTTGCTGGTGAACGAGGGTGTACGTCTTGCACGGCCGGGAGAATTCACGCTGCGTGCCTTTCTGAATGGCAAGTTCGATCTTTCACAGGCCGAGGCAGTTGCCGACCTTATCGCTGCCCATTCAGGCACCTCTCATATGCTCGCGCTAGGACAGATGCGTGGCGGCTTTTCGAAGAAAATCAAGGCCCTGCGCGATAAGCTCATCGGGTTTACCGCTTTGATTGAACTGGAGTTAGACTTCAGTGAGGAGCATGTCGAATTTGCCGATCGCACCGCTCTGATTGCCCTTCTAACCGAAATTCACCAGGAACTCTCTCAGCTGGCCGGCTCTTTTACTCTCGGCAATGTCATTAAAAACGGCATTCCTGTTGCCATCATCGGCAAGCCCAACGTTGGCAAGTCCACCTTGCTCAATGCCATACTGAATGAGGAGAAAGCAATTGTATCAGAGATTCCGGGTACTACCCGCGACGCCATCGAAGACACAATTGTTATCGGCGGATACAGCTTTCGTTTCATTGATACCGCAGGACTGCGCGCTGCTGAAGACAAGATAGAGACGATCGGCATTGAACGAACCTGGGAAAAGATCCAGGAGGCCTCCGTCATACTCTATGTTTTTGATGCAACACAGCAATCCTTTTCCGATGTAAAAGAGGCCATATCCGACATCAGGGAGTTAAGCGATGATAAAACAAAAAGCCTTATTCTGGTTGGGAACAAGATGGACAAGCTGAAAAAGTTGCCGAAAGGGTTCAAGGAGTTCGTTGAATTCGAGACTATTTTTGTTTCCGGGAAGCGCAAGGAAAACATCCATCTCCTGGCTGAAAACCTTTTAAAAACAGTTGCAAGCGCGAACATATCCGACCAGGCGCTGGTCTCCAACACCCGCCACTACGAAGCACTTCAGCACGCCCTTACTGCGGTAGATGCAATAATTGCCGGCCTGCAAAACAATATATTTTCCGATCTTCTCACCACAGATATCCGCATCGCGCTGCACCACTTGGGCGAAATAACAGGCGAAATAACAAACGAGGAGATACTGGGGACCATCTTTTCGAGGTTCTGCATCGGAAAGTAATATAAAAAAACATCCTGCATTAATATGTTGAGGCTGTTAATAATAAACAACCAAAAACTGTATATTTGCAGAAAATTGATCGGCTTGCCTGCGAGAAAAACAATATCAATCTTCCTTTTTTTCTGTTTCTCAATTCTCCTATGGCATGATTTGATTCCTCATCATCATGCAGTTGGATCCGATGTAGAATTGACTGTTTTTCCCGAACATCATGACGATGACGACCATATTCATTTTTTTACCGGGCTACACACAACACATCCGGCTTCATCAGCATCTGAAATAATACATTATCAATACCAGCAAGCCAGGCCCTGCGATCAAATCGCCTTAATTCCGGCTGTATTACCCGAAAAACCTGAGTTCAGCCCTCCAGAATTACTGAAGAAACCAATCAGGTCAAACCAGTCTGTCATTCCAATCATAGAGGGTATCGCCCTCTCTTCTGGTTTACGGGCGCCTCCTTTGGTATAAGACCATCCATTTTCATTTTTTATTTATTATTTACTTAAATTTTCCTAAATGAAAAGATTCATTTTAATATGGGCCGTTATGGGCATTTACTCCTGTTCAAACCCAAAGACAGAGAGTCACAGCGAGGAGCTTCTGGCTGAATCCCATACCGTTTTCACCAATATTCATGAACTGTTTGTTGAATTTGACCCGTTGATCAAAGGCCAGTCTTCGAGATTTGGCAGCCATGTAACCGCACTCAGTAATTTTAAGCCTCTCACAAAGGGGCAATTGAAAGTCGTCCTTAAAAGCAACAAGCTGATAGAGAGTAATCCTGTCGGGGTTTCCGAAAATCCGGGGATTTACAGGGCAACTTTAACGCCGGAAGAAACAGGAAAGTTTGATCTTTTGTTCCTTTTTACCGACAATGCAACGGTTGATACCTTCCTGATTCAGGGAGTGGAGGTTTTTGCAGACCTGGAAAAAGCGGTGGCAGGCGCTAAACCTTTTGCCGGCGGTTCTATCGTTTTCCTTAAAGAACAAGCATGGAAATCAGATTTCGGCATAGAAAAGGTTGAGGAGCTGCCTTTTCATGGAGTAATCAGAACAGCAGGGAAAATTACACCTACTGCCTCTGGCAGTGCCATGGTGATTGCAAAAAATCCGGGTGTAATAACATTCAGCAGCAGGATCAATCCCGGAATCCGGGTTGAAAAAGGAACGATTGTGGCCATGATCAGTGGACAGGGACTTTCGGAGGGGAATCCGGAAAGCCAGTTGCTAAATGCCAGAGAAAAGTATGAAAAAAGCAAGCAGGAGTACGACCGAAACGTGACCCTGCTCAAAAGCAAACTGGTGTCGCGACCCGAATTCGAAGCCTCAGAGGCAGACTACCTCGTGGCAAAAAAAGAGTATGATATACTGAAACAAAATATCAAGGGCGATGGATTTGAGATCACGGCACCGATTACCGGAAGCCTGACACGGCTGTTGGTGAACAATGGAGCGAAAGTGGAACCCGGAATGCCCATCGCTGAAATAATATCAAATTCATCGGTATTGCTGGAATCGATGGTATCGTCGTCCTATAATGGGATCATTCAAAAAATTTCTGACGGGATCATTGTGACTGCCTCCAATAATACTTACCAGATCAGCAAATGCAATGGCAAGCCTATCACCGGTAGTACAAGTACTCAGACTATGGGTCAAATACCTGTCAGGTTTGAAATCGAATCCAATTCAGATCTCATACCAGGTACCATTGCCACGGTCTATTTCTGGTACGGCAACAATGAAAAAACAATCACGGTTCCAACTTCTGCCGTTGTTGAAGAACAGGGAAATTATTATGTTTTCATTGAGAAAACAGGGGAATCCTTTGAAAAAAGAGTTGTGAACATCTCCACATCCGACGGGTTAAGGGTTAGCATATCAAGCGGACTCACTGTGGGTGAATGGGTTGTTGTGAAGGGAGCGATGCTGGTCAAACTTGCCTCAATGTCGGGCGCTATTCCCTCTCATGGTCATGTTCATTGATGCTAACTGAAAGGAGATCCTCACATGCTAAATAAAATAGTTCAATTTTCATTACAGAATCGTTTGCTGATGATCCTGGTTTTCACCGCCCTGATCGTGGCAGGCATCATTGTGTCCAATAAAATGGATATTGATGTTTTCCCAGACTTCACCGCACCAACAGTTGTTGTGATGACCGAAGCTCATGGAATGGCTTCCGAAGAGGTGGAAAAACTGGTCACCTTCCCCATCGAATCTGCCATGAACGGCTCGATTGGTGTACGACGTATCCGATCATCCTCATCTACTGGATTTTCGATCGTGTTTGTCGAATTTGACTGGGGTACCGACCTTTTTCGAGCGCGCCAGGTGGTTGGCGAAAAACTTGTCACCATCAAAGGCGTTTTACCTGAAGGAACGGGCGAACCTACACTCGCGCCGCAGTCATCCATCATGGGTGAGATCATGTTCATCAGCCTTACCTCCGATTCTACCAGCCCAATGGCGCTCCGAAGCCTTGCCGACTGGAAGCTGCGACCAGCATTGCTAGGGTTGGGTGGTATCGCGCAGGTCACGGTAATTGGCGGTGAACTGAAGCAATACCAGGTAGAAGCGGATCCTTACCTGATGTTTTTCTACGGTGTTACCCTGAATGAATTGTACAGCGCCTGCGACGACATCAATGCCAATGCCCCCGGTGGGATCATAAACCAATACGGGAATGAGTATGTTATAACCGGAATCGGGAGGTCAGGAAATATTGAAGATCTGGGTACTACTGTCGTTAAATCGTCAGGTGATACCATTATCCGCATCAGGGATGTGGCCAAAATAAAAATCGCATCTGCTCCAAAACTTGGTGATGGATCGCTAAATGCAAGACCTGCAGTACTACTGTCGATTACCAAGCAACCTGATATCAACACGGTAGATCTTACCCATCGCATTGATGTTACCATGGATCATATCCGTAAGGATCTTCCCGGCGATATCGCGGTCAACACGCAAATTTTCAGACAGTCCGATTTTATTGAATCCTCGGTGAAAAATGTCCAGAATTCACTGATTGAAGGGGCTTTGTTCGTGGTGATCATCCTGATCATCTTTCTGTTGAATTTACGGACGACGATCATTTCGGTTCTCGCAATTCCAATCTCGCTGCTGATCACCGTGATCATCATCAGAATGATGGGTTATACCATCAACACCATGAGTCTGGGTGGTATGGCCATTGCCATCGGCGCCCTGGTGGATGATGCCATCATTTTCGTGGATATCGTGTTCAGGCGATTGAAGGAAAACAACAACCTCTTGTCTGAAAACCGGAAATCCTCCATGGAGGTTATCTACCAGTCATCAGGTGAAATCCGCAGTTCAATTGTCAACGCTACTGCAATCATCATCATCTCGTTCATCCCTTTGTTTTTCCTTGGCGGGATGGAAGGCAGGATGTTGAAGCCCCTGGGTATCTCATTTATAGTTGCCCTGGCTTCATCACTTCTTGTAGCCATCACACTTACACCGGTACTTTGCAGTTATTTGCTTACCAATCCAAAGATGCTCAATAAGCAGAAGGCCGAAAGCCGCACCGTCGCTTTTCTGAATAAATATTATCAGATCTCGCTTCAGTGGGTGATGGGAAATACAAAAAAGGTATTGTGGATCACAGGCGCTCTGCTGATAGGAGCAGTATTACTTTATACAACCTTTGGGCGAAGTTTTCTTCCCGAATTCAATGAAGGGTCGCTCACACTTACTGTTGTTACCTTGCCTGGCATCTCTCTCGAGGAATCAAACAAGATCGGGAATCAGGTTGAGAATACCATGTTGTCGATTCCGGAAGTCAAGAGCACTTCACGGAAAACCGGCCGGAGTGAGCTGGATGAGCATGCCCAATCTGTTAATGGCGCTGAGATCGATTGCCCGTTTATCCTGGATAAACGAAGCAGGGATGAGTTCATGAAGGATGTCCGGAAAAAAATGTCGTCGATCGGTGGAGTCAATGTGATCGTGGGGCAGCCGCTGGGTCATCGCATCGATCACATGCTTTCCGGGACGAGGGCCAATATCGCCATCAAAATATTCGGGCCGGACAATGCAACGCTGCTTGACCTTGGTAATGCTGTGGCTGCTGCCATCAAGGATATTCCCGGGGTAGTTGATGTTTCGCCGGAGCAGATGACGGCCGTGCCGCAGGTCCAGATCATTCCGCGAAGAGAGGTGATGAGCCGTGTTGGTGTGACCATGAAAGATTTTCATGATGCCGTGGATATTGCGATTGCGGGCAAAAAGATCGGAGAGATTTACGAAAAGGTAGGAAAATTCGACCTCGTATTAAGGTATCCTGCCAACGTGCGCGACCAGATTGAAAAGCTGGGAGAAATCATGGTTGATAACCAACAGGGTAAGAAGATCCCGCTCGGTGAGATCAGTGAGATCCGGTCAACTACCACCCCCAACACCATCAGCCGGGAAAGTCTCATGCGCAAAACAGTCGTTTCGGTAAATATCGCCGAACGCGATCTGGAATCGTCTGTTTCGGATATTAAAAGGATGATCAGCGAGAAAGTAGTATCACCTCCGGGCTATACGATCGCCTATTCCGGAAAGTTTGAAAGCGCCACAGCCGCTTCTAAAATAATCCTCCTGGCCTCAATCCTATCGGTTATCCTGATCTTTTTACTCCTGAACCAGGAGTTTAAGAACACAAAGCTGTCGCTGACTATTCTGCTCAACCTGCCCCTTGCGCTAATAGGCGGGATTGCCGCTGTTTACCTTAATGGAAGCATCCTCAATATTCCATCCCTGATCGGATTTATCACCCTGATCGGTATCGCAACGCGTAACGGTATATTGCTGGTTTCCAATTACGAGCGGCTTAAAGAGAAAGGACTGGCGTTAAAGGACCGCGTTATGCAAGGTTCAGTTCAGCGGCTGAGCCCGATCATGATGACAGCCCTCACCGCCGGTCTTGCGCTCATTCCCATGGCATTGGCTTTCAACGCCCAGGGAAACGAAATTCAAAGTCCGATGGCCAAGGTTATCCTGGGTGGACTCTTTTCATCCACGCTGCTGAATCTGTTTATCATTCCTATTGTTTACACTTTAATTAACAGGAGAGAACCCCATGCGTAATGGAATAATCTTAACCGCAATTATGATCCTGTCGGGGTATGTGTTTTCACAAACCAACATGGATGCAGTACTTGAGAGCATTGCACAAAACAACAGGGCAATAAAAACATCTCAGGGACAGGCAGAAGCAAATAACATCCGTCAAAAGACCGGGATATTTCTTCCTAACCCGACAATCGAATATAACTACATGACCGGCAACCCTTCGCAACTTGGCAATAAAACCGATTTCGGAGTTACGCAGTCGTTCGATTTTCCATCGGTATATATACTGCAGCATAAAATAGCAGGTCTGCATGGGAATACGAACCAGTTCATGATGTTGAGCAAACGTCAGGAGATCCTTCGGCAAGCTGCCGAACTTTACACGGAACTTGTTTTTGTAAACAAGTATACGGAGTTATTGAAGCGTTTGCAAAGCACAACCAGCCAGTTTGTTACCGGGCTTCAAACAAAGTTCGACCTGGGGGCTATTGATGCATTGGAATATTCGCAGAAGAAATGGCTGCAATCTGTTCTGTTTGTAAAAATCAGGCAGAATGAGCTGCGGAAGCAAACGCTGACCATGCAGCTGACAGGCATGAACGGAGGTATTCCGGTTTCTGTTAATGATACTGCTTATCCCATCCTGGAAACCTTACCCGTTCTGGATACGTTGATAAACAGGATACTTATACAAAATCCGGATCTGAACTTCATCAAGGGACAGCAGTTTATCCGCGAAAAGGAGGTGAAGCTGGCAAAAAGCAAGTGGCTGCCAAAGTTTGAAGCCGGGTATTATTCTGAGAGTACCTTATATCAGGAATTGAAAGGACTTCACCTGGGGATGTCGATCCCTTTGTGGGAGAATGCCAATACCGTGAAACAGACCCGAAGCGAGGAGCGGTTGGTCGGTTTGCAATGGGAAGAGTACCGGAATGGTTTATATTATGAGATATCGAGCCTTTATGAACAGTGCAGGATGTCGCAAGCTTCACTGGAGGAAATCCGGACAGGAATCGTTGCCACCGACTTTAACATGTATCTGGATATCCTCTTGAAAGAAGGTAAAATTGAAACTTCCCGGTTCTTCTATGACTTGTCGGGTTGGCTTGCAATCAGCGAGATGTACCTGACTGGTGAGCTGAATATGAACCAGGCTTATATCAGATTGAAATCGTACAGCTTTTAGTTTCATCAACCGCAGGTCATTTCCCCTGCATTCTTCTTTGCCGAAAGCAGCTGATACGCCCCTTTGATAACAATTTTGGTGTTCTGTAAGTCAAAGGCAGCGGGAAGTTGGATTTCTGTAAAGCCATCATTGGTTTCGACTTTGATTACTTCGATAAACCGGTATTCGGTAAAGGGCTTTCCCCCCTCCTCCTTATCGAGTTCAAAAGCGAATATGTAATATTTGTTATCGAACAAAACGACGGCATCGGCGGGCACTGCTGTTACCTGTTTGTCGGTTCTTTCGATGTAAGCCAGAACATACATGCCCGGAAGTACATTCGGACAGGGTAGCTTTATGGTAGCAAATACCTTGTAGGTTTTGTCCGCATTGATCGATTTTCCGGCCTGGTAGATTACCGCTGTGTGTTCATGCGCTTCGTTGTTGATGCCAAAATGAACAACCTGTCCGGCGGTAATGGAGTTGGCGTCTTTTTCAAACAGGGAGAGTTCAAGCAAAAGGTTGTCGGTATTGGCGATTTCAAAGAGCACATCGGAAGGAGATACCGATTTTCCCAAACTCACGTTCACGGTTTTAATATAACCGCTTATTGGCGATTGTATAGCAATAGTCGATGAAATTCCATCTTCGGTCAGCGTGGAGGGGTTGATGCCAATAACAAGTAATTTCTGTTCCATGCCCCTGAGCTGTGCTTTCAAACCTTTGTAATCAGCAGTAGTTTGCTGCAGGTTCTTCTGGGAATAAACATCCTCCTTGTATAATTCGGTATGCCGTTTATATTCGGCTTCAGCAAACTCGAATTTGCTTTTGGTTTCCAGGTAACTTTGTTGCAGGTCTATAAATTCAGTATTCTCGATGGTTACCAGGGTTTGCCCTTTTTTAACCGCACTGCCCGGCAACAATCCTGTCGATTTTACAAATCCACCCATAGGAACGCTTACGGAGGCAGTATTCTGGGGTGCCGACATGACCAGCCCGTTGGCTTTGATCACACCACTCACCTGGCGCATTTCAACCTTTCCCAACCGTATACCTGCAATCTTTATCTGATCGGCGTTGAGTTCAACAATATCCTCGGCCAGTTCTTTATGTTCACCTTCAGTTGCCAATGCCTTTTCCTCTTCATTATGCCCGCTTTCTGCATGGGCTCCGGCTGCATGTCCATGTTCGTCTGTCTTTTGTTCCTTGCAGCCAAAAAAGGCGACTATGCTGATCAGGGAAAGAAAAATGATGCTATATTTTATGGTTTTCATCGTCTTTAGTATTAAAATGTTTTGCCTGTAATTAATTCAATGGAGATGATGGTCTTATTAAATTCGTTGAGTGCATCGAGGTAGTTTTGTCTGATACCCAGTGCGCGGTTCAGCATAAGTATATATTCGAGATAATCACCCGCCCCGGCTTTATAACTTCGGTTGGCCTGATCGATGATCATATTCGCCTCCGGAACAGCTTGTTTCTCATAATATGCAATGCTTTGGGAGTACTTTCGGTATTCATCAAGTAACGATTGATAATTGCCAGTGAGTGATTTGGTATAATATTCTGCATTGGTAGCTGCAACCTGCTCTCTTAACCTGGCCGATTTTGTTTTCGCCACTGAGGGTCCAAACCACAGGGGAATGGCAATGGAAGCCTGAAACCCTGTAAACCTGTCCCCCATGCCAAACGACCGGAGTGTGCCATCAACATCCTGAATGCCCTGCATGGTCTGGCTGAAATACCCGATACTGAAATCAGGTATTGCCCTGCTGCCTTCCACCTTTTTCTCCAGGTGCGCCACCTCAACCTGTTGTTTCATATAGCCCAGTGTAGGATTTGCGTCAACGGTAGCGCTGTCTCTGATGGTCATTAAACCAATACGTTGCAATGTATCTGCCGGATAATAGGGCGCATTTGTATTCAGGATCGTTTGCAGTTTCCGCATAAAAATAGCCTCGTCGGCGGTGATCTGCTGCAATTGGTTCTTTACTTCGAGGCTCTGTGAACGGGCAGTGGTCATCTCAAGCCGGTTTGTCTCCCCTGTTTTTGCCCGGTATTCCGCCGCCCTGAGAAAACCCGAAAACAGGCTGTCCTGGTAGATAAGCAACTTCTGTTTCGAGAAGAGGTAGACCATGTGCCAGTAAATTTCCTTTACCTGTGTCGCAATCTCCATTTTTGTTGCCATCAGTTGCCATTCGCTGCTTTTTACATTGGCCGTGGCCAGCCGGTGACGGTTGATATATTCTGCAGGAAAAGCAAAGGACTGTGAAACTGTAAAATTATTGTCATTGCTATAGGAGTTGATCTGCCCGAACTGACCTTCAACCATTGTTTTAGGTAGGTCCCAGGAAGCCCCTTTCAGCGCCTCCTGAACATTGACGGCATAACCTGATGATCGAACTGCCAGGTTGCTGTCGAGCGCCATTTGAATGGCATCGTGCAGTTTGATTGGTTTGGCCTGCTGTGACATTGCACCATTTGAAAAAGAAACAGCCATGACCAGAAGAACCATTGCGGCGACAAACTTGAATTTCAGTTTTTTCAGCGTCCTGATGTAGCTGCCGTTTGCAAAAAGGATGTAAAGAACCGGTAGTACGATCAGGGTGAGAAACGTTGAAGATATGAGTCCGCCAATAACCACGGTAGCAAGCGGCTTTTGAACCTCAGCCCCTGCCGATGATGACAAAGCCATAGGAAGGAATCCGAAGGAAGCCACTGCTGCAGTCATTAAAACAGGACGCAACCGTGTTTTGAGCCCCTCGAGTACCCGTTCAGTAATGGCAGTTATTCCTTCCTTTTCAAGGCGGTTGAATTCGGCAAAAAGAACGATGCCATTCAATACGGCCACACCGAACAGGGCAATAAAGCCAACACCGGCAGAAATAGAGAAATTCATATCGCGAATCCACAGCGCAAGCACGCCTCCAATGGCGGCCATCGGCACCGCCGAAAATATCAGCATGGTTTGTTTAAGCGAATGAAAAGTAAAAAACAGCAAAACAAAAATCAGCAATAAAGCCACAGGAACCGCGATAGCAAGGCGTTCGCGGGCAGCCACCAGGTTTTCGAATTGTCCGCCGAAAGTCGTGTAATAGCCAACCGGCAATTTCAAACCTTTATCAATCACTACCTCAGCCTCATGAACAACACTCTCCACATCCCTGCCCCGAACATTAAATCCGATGGTAACGCGTCGTTTGGTGTTTTCTCTTGAAACCTGTGCCGGCCCCGACTTGATTTCGATCAGGGCAACCTGGTCAAGGGTTATCAGGCGGCCATCAGGCAAGGCAATCGCAAGATTTTTAACATCGTCAATATCCTGGCGATGTTCTTTGTCGAGGCGAACCACGAGGTCGAACCGTTTCTCCTCGTCGAATACCACCCCGGCATTACTTCCGGCAAATGCCGCTTTAAGCACGCGGTTGATATCGGTAACCGACAACCCGTACTGTGCCATTCGTTGCCGGTTATATTCAATCTGGATCTGAGCCAGACCGGTCACCTTTTCAACATTCAAATCAGCAACACCGGGGGTGTTCCGGATCAGTTTTTCTATTTCCGCTGCTTTGAAGGTAAGTGTATCCAGATTGTCACCATACAGTTTTATAGCCACATCCTGCCTCGATCCGGTCATCAGTTCATTGAACCTTTGCTGAATGGGTTGAAGGAACTCGAATTTCACCCCGGGCAGAACGGCCAATTTCTCCTCCATCTTTTCTACCAGCTCTTCCCGTGTTTTGGCGGAGGTCCACTCGCTTTTATCCTTAAGTGTTATGATGTAATCACCTGTTTCCATGGGCGTTGGATCGGTGGGAATTTCACCGGGTCCTATTTTACAAACAATTTGCTTTATCTCCGGAAAATTTTCACGCAGTATTTTATTAGCCTTTTGAACCACCTCCACCGTGTTAGACGGTGAACCGCCCTGAAGAGTAATAACCAGCCCACCCAGATCTCCTTCTTCGAGTTGCGGGATAAATTCGCCTCCCAGTCGACTAAAAAGGAATAAACTCCCGACAAACAGCAATACCGAGATCATCACTACTGTTATTTTGTGACGAAGCGCCAGGTTGATTACAGGATTGAATGCCCTGTTGCACACCTGCATTATTTTATCCGAGATATTCCGTTTGTGTTCGGTTCGCTTGCTTAAAAAAACAGCCGATATCATTGGAACCCAGGTCAGGGAAAGGATAAATGCTCCCAGAATGGCAAAGCTCACAACCTGCCCCATGGGCCTGAACATCTTACCTTCGATGCCGACAAGTGCAAGGATGGGAAGATATACGATCAGTATGATGATTTCGCCGAATGCAGCTGCTGTACGGATACGGCTCGATGCCTGAAATACTTCATCGTCCATCTGTTTTTGAGAAAGCACCCTGAGTCCGGCATGACGGGATTTGCTTTGTGTGATGCGGTGAACGATGCTTTCGACAATGATGACAGCTCCGTCAACGATCAACCCGAAGTCAATGGCACCCAAACTCATCAGGTTTCCCGAGACGCCAAACAACCGCATCATGGAAATTGCAAAGAGCATGGCCAACGGGATCACCGATGCCACGATAAGTCCGGCCCTGAGATTTCCAAGGAGCAGCACCAGAATGAAGATCACGATCAGTGCGCCTTCAATCAGGTTACGTGAAACTGTGCCAATGGCGCGGTCAACAAGTTCAGTCCGGTCAAGATAGGGTGTAATGACAACACCTTCAGGTAACGATTTCTGGATGGAGGCAATTTTATTTTTGACCTCCGTGATAACTTCATGGGCATTTGCCCCTTTCAGCATCATCACAACGCCTCCAACCGCTTCCGAGGAATCAGAGACAAGGGCCCCATACCTGGTGGCACTGCCAAACTGAACCGTTGCCACATCGCGGATCAGGACAGGCATCCCATTGATGCTCCTGACCAAAATATTTTCGATGTCGGTTAGAGATTTAACCAAACCGATGCCCCGGATAAAGTAGGCTTCAGGTTTTTTATCGATGTAAGCGCTGCCGGTATTTTCGTTGTTGTTTTCGAGGGCTTCAAAAATATCGGTAAGCGAAAAACCCATTGCCCGCAGTTTTTCAGGATTCACGGCGATCTCGTATTGCTTAACCAGTCCTCCATAGCTGTTTACATCGGCTACTCCGGGTGTCCCAAGCATCTGGCGCCGAACGATCCAATCCTGCCAGGTACGAAGGTCCATGATGGTGTATTTATTTTTGTACCCCTGCTGAATTTCAAGGGTATATTGGAATATCTCACCCAAACCGGTTGAAATAGGCGCCATTTCTATTTTAGCTAACCCCTGAGGAATCTGCTCCTCGGCCTCACGGATACGCTCTCCGATCTGCTGCCTTGCCCAGTATATGTCGACGTCGTCCTTAAAAACCACGGTAATCACCGATAGCCCTAAACGGGAAATAGACCGGAGTTCGATCATGTCGGGGATATTGGCCACCGCCACCTCAACAGGAGCTGTGATGAAACTCTCGACCTCCTGAACAGCAAGGGAAGGGGCCCTGGAGATGATCTGTACCTGGTTATTGGTAATATCAGGCACTGCATCGATTGGCAGATGAACCAGTGAATAAGTTCCCCACAAGACCAATGCAAGGGTAAACAACCCTATGATTATCTTGTTCTTTATAGAAAATTGAATGATACGTTCTATCATACTGCAAATGAATTAATTGTAATTACTACTCACAAACCAATCCTCTGACATTCAGCAGGGAACAGGAAAAAAGAAATAGTTGTAGTATTAAATTAATTCAGGGGGTAGCCAGATAGAACGATAGGGCTCTGAAATAAATTTAGTTGGGTACCAAAACACCATTTTCCCCGGAATAGCAGCTGCTTCGGGTAAAACGATGGTTTCAATTGATAAAACCAGGGTTCCGCAACAGTTGCAATCACAAAACGGAGAGCAATGATCCTCATCATTTTCGTGGTTGTGGCCTGCATTACCTGCATGTTCAATAGTATGATTGGTTCCTTCAAATAGCCTGTCGACGCATGGGATTGCGATGAGGACCAGAATGTACAGAGATAATATAAGTGTAAGTACCTTCATATTTTATCAGCTGCAAAGATAAGCAGAAAACCAAAGCAACCGATGTAATAGGTAACCCGCAGAAGATCTAATAAATCATGTTAAATATATACCCAACGATAATAATTCCAACAGTAACTACTCCCACAAAAGTCAGAAGTAACCTCATTTTGAGAACTTTTCTCAGGATGATCATTTCAGGCAACGACAAGCCGATAACGGCCATCATAAATGCAAGAGCTGTACCTAAAGGAACACCTTTTTCAATCAACACACCCACGATCGGAATGATCCCAGCAGCATTCGAGTATAATGGAACCCCGATCAGAACTGACAAGGGAACAGAATACCAGGTTGATTTCCCCATCAGGTTTGCCATGAAACTTTCCGGAACATATCCATGAGCCGCTGCTCCAACGGCAATGCCGAGGATAATGTATATCCAAACTTTTCCAACGATTTCTTTCACTGCAGTGTAACCGGCTTGTATTCTGTCACTGAGATGGATTTTTTCTTCCTCGCCTTCAGTATGACCTGCTTTAATTTCATAAACCCAACTCTCGACATGGTTTTCCAGTTTGAGTTTGCCGATTACCCACCCTGCGCTGATTGCAATGACCAGTCCGGTAACAATATAGATTGTCGCAACTTTCCATCCAAACATTCCAAACAGGAGAATCACGGCAACCTCGTTGATCATTGGGGCTGCTATCAGGAAAGAAAATGTGACGCCTAGCGGGATGCCTGCTTCAACAAACCCAAGAAACAAGGGGATAGCAGAACATGAGCAAAATGGTGTTACAATGCCCAACACAGAAGCCATAATATTACCCGTGAAAAGAGATCTTCCTTCCAATGCTTTCCGGGTTCTTTCCGGAGTGAAAAAACTACGGATGATTCCCACCACGAAAATGATCAACACCAGTAAAAGCAGAACCTTGGGGACTTCAAAGATGAAAAATCGCAGGGCATCCGTAAGGCGTTTGCCTTGTGCTAATTTGAAAACATCATCGATCAACCAATTGGTTACAAGTTGTAGGTTAAAATAGATTAGTATCCAGAGTCCTAAAAGTATTATTGGCAAGAGCCATTTATATGATTTCATTATAACTCAATCCTTTATGTTGCGTGGCCGGAGCTGGCACATACATGATCCGGATAATTTCTCGCTTTTATCAATGATCAGGGGCATTTCATCCCGTTCCCACTCTACCAGACCACCGGCCAGGTTTGCTATCCTGTCAACAAGTCCCTTTCCCATGAGTAGTTTTACTGCTTCCTTGCTGTGTAACCCGGCAGCATCGGCAAAAATCATAGCTTTATTTTCCGGTAAATGTTTATAGGTCTCCTCAAGTATGCTGAACGGGCAATAAATCACTTCAGGAACACCGAACATCTTGAAGCGGCTCAGTGACTCTTCGCGTACGTCGATGATTACAGCACCATTCTG
>CAYHCQ010000014.1:0-32552 GCA_964355115.1 uncultured Prolixibacteraceae bacterium
GTTTCCAGTATCCTTGATCCAAGTAATTCCAGTTTAAGTGCTGCTCATTTCCACATTGTTCTCAGTATGGGCCCCAACCCGGCAGTTGCAACACCAAACACTGCCGTTTATTGGGCCAGGGGATCTACTCAACAAGTCACCTGGACAAAAACGTTCTCTGAAAATGTTAAAATTGAATTGTGGAAGGGTGGTGTGTTCTATTCTGTTTTGAAAAACTCCATATCAGGTTTAACCTTTGGCTGGTATATTTCAAATGCTATCCCTGTCGCTGACGATTACAAAATTAAAGTGATGAGTCTCCTTGATAACTCATATGCAGATTTCAGTGATGTTGAATTTCATATCGCCGTTTTCAATATGTCAGTTTACCCTAATCCTGCCGGGAATACAATATCTCTCGACTTTGAGCATTCGAGTACTGCAACTTATGATGTGGTGATGTATGACAGGTTTGGCACACAGCGGATGAAAACGTCGATGAATACCGATGCAGCCAAAGAACACAATCTTTCGGTAGCCGAATTGCCCAATGGCATTTATTACCTTGTGTTAACTTCTGGTGAGAATAGAATAACCCGCACAGTGGTAGTGCAGCACTAAGCCACCTTTTGGTATAAAATTGGTTGATAGTAAAAACGACCTTGCGTATGCGCAGGGTCGTTTTTTTTATAACTTTACGGCACAATCAGAAGATATCGATGAGGAAGATCCAGACTTTTATACGATATAGTATTGATTATCTGAAATTCGGAGAGTTTTACTTCTTCTGGATGTCGATAAAATATGTGCTGACCCGAAGGATCAATCCGGAGCAACGTATTTACAAGAGCAGCCTTGGGACATTTTTAACCCGAAAGGGAACCCTCGATTTCCAGTTTGCAAATTATGCCTACGAATGGAATGTAAAACGATTCTTTCTTGATCACTACAAGGGGTATAATGTTTTCCTCGACATTGGTTCGAACATAGGTACCTACTGTTTTCTCGTGGCCCCGAAAGGGCTGCGCTGCTTTGCCTTCGAGCCTGTTAAAGAAAATTTCGATGCTATCCAGTCGAATATTGCCCTCAATAAAATGGATAAGGAGATAACAGCATTCAATTTCGGCCTTGGTACTGAAGAAACGGAGGCTGAGTTCATTTTTGAAAACATGAACACAGGGGCCTCTCACCTGGCGAAAATTGATACATACGCAGAAAACAAAGGGGAGACCGGGATCAGGGAGATTGTTGCCATAAAAACCCTGGATTCTGTTTTTGACCAGATGGGAATCGGCATTGATGATAAAGTACTTGTGAAAATTGATGCGGAGGGGATGGAACTCGACGTTTTAAGGGGAGCCAAATCCTTTCTTTGCCATTATCCTGCCTTTCTGATTATCATTGAGACCAAGCATTCTGAATTTATAACCATTGAGTCCTATATAAGAACCCTCTGTGACATTGAATCCCAAATCATTGATTCCGCAAATATGGCGATTTTCAAAGGAGGCGTGAAAGTTCGTTAAACTGAGACAAAAAACTGAGATAAAAGATCAGAGTTTTATAACCCTGAAATTATAGCTCTTTGCACCTGTTACAATCCTAAGAAAATAAATCCCGGCCTTCAACGCACTTATGCTAACCTTGGTTTCTTTCAAGTCTGCTTTTCCGACAACCACCTTCTCTCCGCTCATGTTGCTTATTGAATAGCGAATCTCCCCTGCTTCAATCGAAAAGTTCGATATGACCAATGTGGTTGTGCTTGGGTTGGGATAAACTGAGAAAAATTCCGAAGTCTCATTTTCGCCAAAACCAATTGGACAAACAATAAAGTTTATCCTGGCTGTGTCCTTGTCGGCGCAGCCCTCTTTTGTCACATAGACCCATACTTTATTTAGTCCAAGAGAACGGCCTGTTGAATCAAAAACAATGGTTGAATCTGTCTTGCCGTTGGACCAGAGGTAGTTGTCAAAACCAGGGCCGGCATGAAGCTCAATGGATTTATCGGCACAAATTATAGTATCAGGAAGCTGTTTAACCACCGGGTTAAGAACAACATTAACAGCAACAGAGTCGGTACTACTGCATCCGTTAGCACTCGTGTAGGTGTAGTAGATCATATTAATTCCCGGAGGAGCAAGGTTTGGGAAAAAGGTATTGCCAATGAGTCCTGTGCTGCCAGAGCAGACGCCACCGGCAGGCTGACCAATCACTTTGGAGGAGGGATCGCTCGAGCAATAGGCAGGCCAGATCCCGTAAATATTGATATCAGGTTTAGGTACACGGGTAACCAACACACTTGTGTCCTCGTAACAGCCATACTCGCTATAGACCCTGACATAATAGCGGGTTGTTTCAGGAGAATTGACGATGATCGTATCTGTAGTCTTCCCGTTGCTCCAAAGATAATTTTGCCCTCCGGTGGCTGTAAGCAGAATCGGTGTCCCGATACAGGCGGTGGTATCAATAGTAACTGAAGGAGTTGGAAGAGGATAGCGGATAAGAACTAAAGTATCCAGGCTAAAAGGGCCCAAGGGATTTATCGCAACGATGAAATAGGTTGTGGTTTGACCAGGGGAGACAATAGGGTTGTAAATATTAGGGTTACTTATCGTTGAATCGTAAGGCACAGAAATCCATTGCACTATATCATTTTCCAGAGTATCAATCAGGCTCAATTGGATCGGAACACCAGCGCAACCCAAGCCAATAGAATCTGATATGAAAGCCATAAAGCAACTGTCGGTAAAACCGTCGGGAGCATGAGCAACCGCATAAAGTGAGTCTTGTCCAATCCAGAATGAGACTGGTTTAAGTATTTTAAGGATGTTTCCGGGAAGAATAGAACAATTCAATTCGCTGGCCCCATGAAGTGTCCATGATATCAATTGCGGTGGATATAATGTACTGATTACAAGACTGTCAAGGTTGACAGGAGAAAACGGCTCATTCGCAGTACGCTGTTGTGGGGCAAGCCTTGTTGTTGAGAGAAATCCTGCTGACCGAAGCTCCATTCCGCTGATTTTTACGGTGTCATAGCCCCCTGACTCATGTAATATAAGAATATTGGCAACCGAAATCCCAGTTGGCATGGGAACCAGTTGAACATGCCCGGTCCAGACTGATGTGTCGGAGGGAATCATGTATGTAAGAGACTGCCCGGTTTCAGGGAAATTAAATGAAAGGGTTATGTTGCTCCCGGGGTTATTTGTCCCTTTGGTGTAAATAGTAAATTTATTCATCCCCTTCTCCAATCCGCCCAGTTCGCTTATACCACACATGGAACCATTGCCATAAATGGCAAAACTCCGGTTTCCGCTGTAGGCAACTCCATCGGAAGTATCATATACGCTCCCCATACCAGACTGGTTGAAGCCATCAGGATAATGGTCATCATCAATATCTATATTCAAACCAGGGAACATATTTGTAATTCGGTTGGGAATACTGTCGTAAAGCAAGGAGCGCCACTCGTTGTAAGTCCTCACAGGGATATTATTGGCAGAGCACCAGGATAACAGGCTGTCGGTACGACTAAGATAGGAACTCCATCCCCCAGCGGGGTTCACAAACCTGGATACATCGATTTTTACATAATGTTTTGCCACTGCGTTGGCAAGAAGATATTTGTTGTATCGAAAACTTTGCGCTTCGGTAGAAAAATCTAGGGACTGCATCCCAAATTGAGCATATCCACTGGTGTTTATTTCATTGTAAGTCAGATAGGAGCAGTAATTAAAGTTGGATCCCTGTGTATAGGCCATGGAGTCTCCCATAGTCATTTTGGTTGTAAACCCGCTGATCCAGGGCATCTGCCCTGGCGGATGAATCCATGAAGTTGGACGTGGTAACCCTACCTCGTCGAAAAGTCTTAATGACTCCTCACCGAGCAATTGTACCCCAAGGGGATTCATGACGACATTTCGTTGTGTAAGCTTATGGTATGAAATCCCGGTGCTGTTTAAAAATGTGACAGGCTCCTCCCAGAATGACTTCAGGTATACTGTATCGGGATCGAAGGGATTAGCTGCTTTGCGGTCGTACCATAAGCAGAGTTTATTGACTGGGGCGGAAATATAAAAAGCAAAGTAAAATGGATCTCCTGCAAGATCGCCAAATTCTCCGTTATTCTGGCTTATAACCCTGTTTCCGTTAATGGATATCAATCCCTCACCGTGCAATTCTGAAGTATCATAATTTGTCACTTTGAGGCAAACTTTCTGTGAGCTGATATGATCCACACCTAAGTTATTGTAATAAAGCAAAGTATCCTGGATGTTAAGGAGGGTAAAATATTGGGTCTGATGTGTCGGGGTATTATCCATAACCTCATGGCCTCTGGAAATCAGGCTCTGCAGTGAGTCAACATATACAGGGGATAGTGGAAAAGTCCACGGAGTCATTGCCATGCAAAAATGTGTCTGGTAACGGCCGAAGATAGAATCAAACTGGTGGAGTCTGACAAGTGAGGGGTTGTCGTCAACCCGGAAACACAACCCTCCCCTTTTTATACTGCTTTGGCAGACAGATTTCTGGGAGATTAAAAGCAACAGAATAATTATCGGGAAAATAAATATTTTCTTCATGTTACCTGTTATAATCCTTAAGTTTCGGGGCCGTTTTTACTGGGAATGGAAGGCGGTAACCAAGTGTAACTTCATGACTACCTCCGCTCTGACCATTCATAACGAACCCGGAGAATTCATAATTGTAGTTGATAACAATACTGTTTATAATGGCCAATCCTGCTGTAATACCAAATATATTGTTTTTTCTGTAAAAAACACCCAGCCAATAGCTATCATTGTATTGAACCGTCACACTGAAATCCAAGGTCCAGGGTGAAAATTGTGTAGCCCTGTATAGAAGGTCAAGTTTCATGCCCCAGTTTTTTTCAAAATCAAACGTGTAATTGGTATAAACCAACCAGTTTCGGTCAAGTCCAAGTAGGTTGTTTGTATCGGTCGTATACAAAGACCTGTTGTTAAAAAGCAGGGGAAAAGCAAAACAGAAATTTAGGTTTTTCCAGTTATATAACATGCTGAATCCCATGTTCACATATGTCTCGGACGTTTTGTCCCAAGCAGTTAAAACAGGGTCCAGAGGATCAGCTAATACTGCATCTGAAATATCGAGGGAGTTCTGATAGAGTGCTAAATTAATCCCGAAACTAAGCACATGGTCTTTCTGGAGCCGCAGGTGATATGCATAATTGAGATTGATGGTGAAATTTTTATAAATACCAGATTTACTGAGCATCAGACTACCTCCAACACCCATGTTTTTAGCAAGGTTACCATCAGCACTCAGATAACCAACCTGAGGGTGACCATTAATGCCAGTCCATGCTGTGCGATAGGTAAGATATGTTTGAAATTTATTTGATTTTCCAATAAAAGCAGGCGAAAGAGAGACCGGGTTGATGAGGTAGTTATCAAGAACAGGGAACTGTTGTGAGAATAGCCCTGAACTGAAAGCGAAAATGAACATTGCCAGGAAACATGATTTTCTCATCTACGCTTTTTTTTCATTACCACTCTATTTCAGGATATTAACGGTACCCTGTCTATCCACATTATCAAAACACCGGACAAAATAATAATAGGTGTCATTGGTGAGGAGACGCCCTTTATATGTGCCGTCCCAATTATTTGCATAATCAGGATCTGCAAGGACCCTTTCCCCCGTACGGCTGAAAATTTTAACATCACAAGGACCAACGGAGGAGAGGTTCAAAATCTCCCACCGGTCATTAAATCCATCGCCGTTGGGAGTGAAAAGGGTGGCAATGACCGGTTCTGTTTCAGTATTCTTCATGGTTGTGTGGAAGTTTTTTTGTCCGTAACAAACACCGGAATATGTTTTAACCCAAACTGAACCAGCTTTTTTAATAACAACTTCCCGGGTCTTTTCACCGGTTGACCAGAGCACACTGTCAGCAGCGTTCGTTACGGTAACGATGACGCTGTCGCCAGGCAATAAAACTGTATCGCCGATAAATGTAAGTGAAACCTCAGGTGGGGTATCGATCGTAAAGGTTTTTGACACAGAATCACTGCATCCGGCAACCGTGTTAACGCGAAGTTTAACCTGATAATCGCCTGGCACCAGGTACGTGTATACAGGATCCCGGTCGTGGCTGGCTGGACTTCCATCACCAAAATTCCAGGTGTACGATTCCAGCGTATCGGCAATGGCTGCTGATTGGTTGTTAAAAATTGTAGGTTGATGACTGCAACTGGCAACCATCGAAAAATCAACCGTAAGCTTCCCTACTGCTACAATGTGATAGACTGCTTTTGTTTCGCCGGAAAAGGTAAGTGCCTTAAGTCCGACATTGTGGTAACCTGAAAAAGAGAATGTGACGTGAATAGTATCTCCAATCACATCCCCGAATTTTCCATCCCCATTAATATCCCAAAGCAGTTTAAAAATACTGTCGCGGGGAGTGGACAAACTAACCAAGGTGGTTGCATTTCCAAAACAGACCTTATCTGATTTAAAGTCTACGGAAAGTGCAACCACCGTGGATGGCATACACATTATACAAATAAATAAAGTTATCAGAACTTTTTTCAAATGTATATGTCTTTTGTACTATTTAACATCGAGTAGTTCCACGTCAAAAACAAGTGTTGAAAATGGGGGAATTGATCCCATATCGCGTTCTCCGTAAGCTATTGACGAGGGGATGATGAGTGTGGCTTTGCCGCCAACATTCATCATGCCAATACCTTCGTCCCAGCCCTTGATGACCTGGCCTTTGCCCAGTGTGAACTCGAACGGCTCGTTGCGATCGCGCGAGGAGTCAAATTTTGTACCGTTCAGCAGGGTCCCTGTATAATGAACCTTAACCTTTTTTCCGGCACCTGCTTTTGCACCCGTTCCTTTTACCTTTTCAACAAAGATGAGCCCGCTTGCTGTTGGGGCAACATTGATATTTTTCTCTTTCAGATATTTTTTCATATTATCACCCTCCTGGGTTTTTGTTGCGGCTAATTTTGCCTGTTCAGTTTTCTTTATTGCAGCCTGTGATTTGTCATATTCAGCCTTTGACTGCAGATCGACGAGTTCAACTTCATAGATTACAGTTGCATAGGGAGGAACCATAGCGCCGCGACCAGCTTCACCAAAGGCAATTTTTGAAGGCACGATCAGTGTGGCTTTCCCGCCTTTTTTCATTTTTCCGATACCCTCTTCAAAACCCGGGGTATCGAAACGTTTGCCGTATTCGAACTTCATGGGTTCTCCCTTATCGTAGGATGAGAAGATCTGCTTGCCATCAGGCATCATTACCTTGAAATGCATGGTAACCCATGTGCCAGTGTCGACACTTGCACCTTTACCAGCCAGTGTTTCAATATAATACAAACCAGAAGGTTCAGGCTGGACCGTTATTTTTTTATCTGCAACATATTTCTTTAACGAATCTTCTTCCTTTTTCATCAGGCTCTGCGGTGAATCAGAAGAAAGCAGCGTAATATAAAAATAGATCACGCTATTGCTGTCTACAAACTCGGGCCGGGTCTTCTGACGGAAAGTTTTCATGAACAGTGAGTCTGCGTTCACGATAAAGGTCGCACTATCGCCGGGTGACATCATACTGATTCCTTCATAGATGTCACCTTTGAAGTCTGAAGGAGGAAGCTGGAACCTTACCGGTGATCCCATGGCCTTGGCGCTTTCGAACAAGGTAGAATCCTTGTATTTGTAACGCATCGAAAGGGAGACCCAATCTCCGATTTTAGGCTTCACGGTATCAGTGCTTACTTTGAATAATTTGTAATAGAGACCTGTTTCTGATTTGTCGAAACCGGAATACTTCGATGAACATGCAAGCGAAGTAAGGGCAACCAACATCACAATCGCAATTGGATTCACAAACACTTTTTTCATACAGCTCAATTTAGTCAATTTGGTTTATAATGATTTAATTTAATAGTATTCAGATATATAGATGATTAATTTAAAGTAAAAACCATGCCTCTCCGGGTAATTCGGCCCCGACAGGCATACAACATTTACCGCTGGCCAAGATAGTAAACTCCTTAACCAGTAATCTCCTGTACATGAGGTAATTTTTCAACATCTTTTGAACCATCGGAAATGGTCATTTTTTTATTTTTTCTTCTCTGTTTGCTGTTTAATCCTGACCAGTTCGATGTCATAAACAAGTACAGATCTTTCAGGTATTTTTTTCATATCTCCCAGGAGTCCGAACGCAAGATGGGAAGGTACAATAAGCTTTGCGCTTCCCCCCTGCCGCAGCATTAAAACCCCCTCCTCCAATCCGTTTACAACGCTGCCGGTACCGATTACAAACTCCATTGGTCCCGTCGCGGCTGAGCTGTATACCGACTCTCCAGTAAGCAGTTTCAGATCATAGCGAAGAACAGCAACCTGACCTTGTCCGGGCTTCGGTCCCTCCCCTGTTTTAATGATCATGTACCTCAATCCTGTCTGGCTCGTGGTCATCTTCCAGTGATAGCGTCCGATAAAATCATCAATCGCCTGGCTCTCTGTCTCTACAATCCTGAGATTGTAATTTACCAGCGTATCATCGGTCATTTTAATATTATCAGTGACTCTGTTGTTTTTTGTCGATTCAGTACAGGAAACTAAAATTAAGCCTGCAAACAGGGTAAGGCAGAGCAACCAGGCTCTTACAATCAGGTTTAGCATCTGAAAACTAGTAAACAGATTTTAAGGCGGTCCTGTATCCAGGTAAAAGGTTTTTAAATTTTGTGACAGTCTCTTCCAGTCCTGTGGTACAGTTTGCACCGGAAGCATTCCGGTGACCTCCGCCGTCAAAGTGCTCCCGCGCAAGCGTATCCACCGAAAAATTACCCTTTGAGCGGAATGAAACTTTAACGATGCCATCTCTCTCCATAAAAAGGGCGGCAAGGTTGATATCCTTAATGGACAGGGCATAATTAACAACTCCCTCCGTATCTCCTATCTGGTAGTTGAACCGGTCGAGGTCCTCCTTGGGCAGGGTGATAAAGGCAGTATGGAATTCGGGCAAAACAGTCAGGTTGTCGCTGACCGAAAGCCCCAGAAGTCGCAACCGGTTCTCCGAATAGGTATCATAAACAAGGCGGTGAATATGTTCACCGTCAATTCCCAGGCGGTAAAGTTCTGCAATAGCGAGGTATGTTTTCACATAATTGCAGGAGTAGCTGAACGACCCGGTATCGGTAACAATTCCCACATACAGACACTCTGCCATCTGTTTGTCAAGTAGTTGCATATCGCCCATTGCCACAATGAAGTCATAGATAAGCTCCGATGTGGATGAGACTTTCGAAATTGAAATTTTCAGGTCGAAATGAGGCGCCGGGTTGAGGTGATGATCAATGAGAATTTTCAGTGCCTTGGTTTCGAGAACCTTTACGCCGGCTTCATTGAGTCGACCGAAATTATTGTAATCGGCTGCAATGATGATCTCTGCCATACTGATCTCCTCATTACACCTTGCAGGATCCTTTGAATAAATGAGGATATTGTCACAACCGGAAAGCCAGGCGAGAAACTCAGGAAACGGGTCGGGGATCATTACGGCAACCTGGTGGCCTGTTTTTTTTAGGTAAGACCACAAGGCAAGGCTCGACCCGATGGCATCCCCATCGGGGTTCGTATGTGTTGTTATCAGAATCCGGGAAGGTTTCCTCAGTTTTTCGGATATATGCTTAAAATCAGTATTTTCCAATAAGTCAGTGTTTAACGGAATGCAAAAATACGGATAATTGTTGTATTTTTGCCGCCTCTAAAACGATAATTAAATGCAGAACGGAAACATCACATTTACCATGATTAAACCCTCGGCCCATGCCAGTGGTTACAGCGGAAAGATCCTCTCCAAGATCGAAGAGGGCGGGTTTGAAATCAAAGCGCTTAAAATGGTGCACCTTACGAAGGAACAGGCCGGACAATTTTACGATGTTCATATCGGACGCCCGTTTTATGAGGAGCTTGTCACCTTTATGTCCTCAGGTCCGATCATAGCGGTTATTCTTGAGAAAGATAATGCTGTGGAAGATTTCCGCAGGTATATAGGGGCCACCGACCCGGCAAAGGCTGACCCGGGGACCATTCGTAACCTTTATGGTAAAAATATGGGTGAGAATGCAGTCCACGGTTCCGATAGTGACGAAAATGCACAGCGGGAGGCAGGTTTCTTCTTCTCCTGGCTCGAACGTCCGTAGCTGTTAATCGGGGGTGTACTCCCTGAAAGAGCGATCTGAGTAAAAGATGACTATCTTCTCTATCGCTTTTTCCGTTTCCGCATTTTCTGTTTCCGCATTTTCTGTTTCTGCCTTTTCGGCTTCCGCCTTTGCCTTTCTTTTTTCCGGCTTAGGCATTACAAGTGTTTCGGCCATTTCAGGCGCATCAAACAACGAATTCTGAACAGGCGCCGCTGGCGGAATGAATTTCTCTTCTTTCAACTCCATTTTTTCATCTCCCTGGATAAGCCACGCAAGATCCGTCTCCGGAAACCTTGCCAAAATTTTCATGATGAATTCGAGGCTGGGTTTGTTCCGTCCCGAAATGAGATGCGAAATCCCCGAACGCTGGATCCCGATCTCATCCGCAAACTGAGAAGGAGACATTCCTTTTTGCTTAATAAGTTCCAAAATCCTGTCAAGCATATTCCAATATTTTTTACAAAAGTAATAAAAACGAACAAATTACAATTTCAAACTGAGCCATCAGTATTAGTGTATCATTGCTTATACCATTACTTCATATATACTGCTTTTAACACTGATATACTATTATTTATACAAATATATCATGAAATATTTTATCCTGTTTACAGATTGAATTACATTTGTAAACAGAATAAAATATTTAAATTTTGTAAACTCCTAGGGAGTATTAACATTATTGATACTGCCATTATAAATATGCAAAAAGTGTTACCTACTTTGAACGTCATTGCTGATCACAAAAGCTATTGATTAGTTACAAAAAGGAAAATATTACACACATACTCGTTGTGGCGCCAGGTTTGGCAGGTCGGTATACTGTGACTTGTTGAAGCTTGATTGTGAGGGTACTGAATATGAAATTATCCTGTCAATTGATAAAACCATTTCACCGAGAATCGGACACATTGTATACGAAGCCACCGTCGATCGTTATGATCCCAAAGAACTTAATGATCACCTTATATCTGTTGGTTATCGGATTGAACAGTTAAATGGCTGTATATTCAAGACTACCACGTCGGAATAGAATAGTTTACAATTGTAATTACAATTGTAAACTTGTTATTTTATTGATATTCTGGTAATTAATTCAAATTTGCTTTCTATTTACATATTTTTCGTACGCCTGTAAACTCAGTTGTTACGACTTTAAGCAAATAGCTGCCTGAAACAAGGTTGTAAGGAATCGACATGTTTACCGTTTGATAGCCTGAGGAGCCTAAATTAACAGTTTGGTTTACTACCTGTTTTCCTATAATATCGAATAGGGTGATATCGGCCGGCTGTGTTTTGGTTGATGAAATTCTGACAGTGAGGTATGAACTGAACGGATTGGGATAAACCTCGAAAACCGGTTCCTCGGGTTTTTCCGGGTTAACCCCTACCCTGAACAAGGCTGCATCGAAGTCAGGAATACCATATCCAAGCAGTGAGTCGGGATTGTTTGCCTGGCTCGCGCTTATCTCAACTGCTCTCAGGATGGTTTTATTATCGAGATTTCTTGCAGCCTGCCAGAGACAGGCCACCATACCGGCAATTACGGGAGAGGAGAAAGATGTGCCATTTCCCCGCGATACAGATCCATCGGGGGCCGAAAGTACAGTTGCTTTACCCTGTGCGGCTATATTAGGCTTAACCCGTTCATTTACTTTGCCCGTCGAGCTGAAACCGGCATAAAGCCCGGCAGAATCAACAGCGGCGACGGCAAGTACCATAAATGCATCTGCAGGGGCACTCACACACTTCCAACTGCTGGAACCTGAATTACCGGCGCTGTTCACAACGATCATTCCCTTGGAAAAGGCCAGGTTGGCTCCTTGAGAAACCGGGGTTGTATTCCCGGTCATGTCGGTACAGCTATGGTTCATGGAGGGGTCGGTGAATGTGGTATAGCCAAGAGAAGAGTTAATGACATCCGCTCCTACACTGTCGGCAAACTCAGCGGCTGAAACCCAGTTGTACTCTTCTATAAGATATTCATTTTCTATATCTTCCGATCGTAACAGCCAGAATTTCGCTTTTGGTGCAGTCCCGACCAGTTGTCCGGGCAGGTTGCCGCCAATTATTGAAAGAACCTCCATCCCATGCGGGCTTTCTATATAGACATTATTCCCGGGAACAACGAAATCGCGGGTTCCCAGTAGCTGGTGGTTAATCCTCAGACTGTCGAAGGCTGGCAGGGTGTTCGCCATAAAGAATCCGCCATCCAGAATCGCAATTACCATCCCGTCGCCGGTATAACCCATGTTATGTAAAATGTCGCCCTTTACCATGTGTATCTGGTTAAAGGATTGGCCATAGTTATAGCCTGATCTTCCGGCAACGGAAGGAGCCGGCTGAGGCGACGTAAAAGGTTCGATAGAAGCCTGTTCTGAGTCAAACTTGAAGGACGCCGTTGTTATTGTTTCTGTTGCTATTGATGGCGTTTTAATGACAGATTTTACCACACCGGATACAAACGGAAGTGATTCAATCTGCTGAATTACAGTAGAATCAGGAGCATAAATGGAAATTCCGTTAAACCATTTGGAAACGGTCAGTACAGTTACCCCGAGGTTCCTTACAGTATTAATATAGACCGGGTTGACGGGGATGTCGTTTTCAACCACAGCAATTCCCTGCCTGGTGCGTCGCTCAATAGCACGCTCTGTAAGGAACTCCTGAGGTCTGTCGGTCGAATAAGCCGAATTGTACTTATCAGTAAAGCTGATGAAATATTTTTTCGGCGCTACCTGAGATACAGATGCAAGAGAAATCGTGATGGCGACGATGATAAAGGCGATTGATTTCATTTTTTCGAATAATTTTGTGCAAGTTAATAAAATCAGCGCCATGTTCACATCCAGCGACCTTGACCAGATCAGAAACCGGGGGATTGCTCTCCCTCTCATTGAGAAACAGATCGGATATTTTATCAAGGGTTTTCCTTATGTCAGGCTCGACAGGCCGGCGGTTCCGGGTGATGGTGTCCTGTCTTTCAGTGATGAGAAGAGGGATTATTACATCCGGCATTTTGACGAAACCGCTCCCTCCCACCGCATCGTCAAATTTGTTCCGGCATCGGGGGCAGCAAGCCGTATGTTCAAGCACCTGTTTGAATTCCGTGAAAAATACCAGGCAACCGAAGAAGGTTATTCATATTTTCTCAAAGATCAGTCTTTTAATTCAATACACTACCTTATAACACACATCCGGGAGATCGCTTTTTATCTTGAACTCACCCGGGTAATGAAGAAGAGCGGGATAACATTGGAACTGGCGCTGGCGGACAAGGATTTCAATTCCGTGATCGGTCATATACTGGACGGGAATGGCTTGAATTATTCAGAACTTCCAAAAGGGCTGATCAAATTCCATAATTACCCCGACGGAGCGCGGACTTCTGCGGAGGAGCATCTTGTAGAGGCAGCAAATTATGCCCGGGACAAGGACTCTGTAGCCCGAATCCACTTTACCATTTCACCCGAACATCGCGAAAATTTTAATACGCTCATTCATAGTATTATAGACAAATTTGAAGCCCGACTCGGTGTCCGGTTTGAAATCTCCTACTCTGTTCAAAAGAGTGCTACCGATACAATTGCCGTAAGCCCCGACAACCTCCCTTTCAGAAACAGCGACGGTACGTTGCTTTTCAGACCCGGAGGACACGGTGCGCTGCTGGAAAACCTGAATGAGATTGATGCCGGCCTGATCTATATCAAGAACATCGACAATATTGTTCCGGACCGACTAAAACAGGCCACTTTCGATTATAAAAAACTGCTGGGGGGGTATCTGTTTTCCATTCGGGAACGAATTTACGGATTTCTGAAAATGGCCGGTGATAACTCCCTTCCGGATGCAGAACTGGATGAAATGGCGGTTTTTGCAAAGAATAACCTGTTCCTTCCCTGGGATTCAGCCGATGAACATCTATTGAGACATGAGAAGCAGACAAAACTGGTCTTCCTTCTGAACCGCCCCATCCGTGTTTGCGGCATGGTTAAAAACGAAGGTGAACCCGGAGGCGGTCCGTTTTGGGTTTCCGGAACTAACGGTGAACTGTCGCTGCAGATTGTCGAGTCGTCCCAGATCGATCTCAAAAACCCGGTACAGGCCGACATTGTCCGATCATCAACCCATTTTAATCCGGTCGACCTGGTATGCAGTACCCGCGATTATCAGGGTAAACCATTTGACCTGAAACTATTTGTAGATGAGGAGACCGGCTTTATCTCCGAAAAGTCGAGTGGAGGCAGAACCCTGAAGGCACAGGAGCTGCCAGGCTTATGGAACGGAGCCATGGCAAAGTGGATCACACTCTTCGCTGAGGTCCCGATCATCACATTTAACCCGGTAAAAACCGTCAACGATCTGCTACGTAAAGAGCACCTGGAAGGAGAATAATATGAAAAAAACAACGAGAAGCTATTTTATCATAAACCGCAAAGAGCGCTGGGGACTGAGTATCTGGGGGTGGGTCATTCTTTTGCTGCTCATCATTCTGCCGGGGTTTTTGCTTATACGCAATGCATACTCCATCCTGGCCCCTGTTCACCGTGAAATGACCGATGTGCTTGTTCTTGAAGGGTTTGTGAGCGATAATTTAATGAGTGAAGCGATCAAAGAATTCAGACAAAATAAATACTCCCTGCTTATTACTACTGGCCCTCCTATTGAATTAGGGTCATTGTTATTGTCCTATAAAAACACGGCTGTTCTCGCCGCTGCAACACTAAAAAAAATGGGTTTTGATTCAACACGTTTAGTAGCTGTCGCAACTGATAAAATACATGATGACCGCACGTATAATTCTGCTTTGGAGTTAAAAACATGGCTTTTACAAAATCGTCCGCAAACAAAGGCTATTAACCTAATGACAAGCAGTGTACACGGAGCCCGGAGCCAGTTGCTATTCCAGTATGCCCTGGGCAATCATGTTAAGGTCGGCATTATCTCTCTCAAAAATTTTTATTACGGGCCCACAACATGGTGGAAAAACAGCAAGGGATTCAGGGAGGTCATGAATGAAGTGTTCGGCTATCTCTATGTACGTCTCTTCTTTACCCCTTACGAAATCCCGAAGAAAATAAAATAGTATCTGCCGGTATACGTTATTAGTTTATGAAAATACGCGTGACATTGATTTGTTTGAGCCTGTTGGTTTTCACGACCCTGGTGGAGGCACAGCAGGACTACCTTATCCGCTTCAGGATCAAGGGGCTGAAAGATACTACATGCATGGTGGCCAACTATTTTGGCAATGGCACCTATATCAAGGATACGCTGAAGGTTGATGCTTCGGGACGATGTACATTCAATGCCGGTAGCGATTTGCCAAAAGGAGTTTACATCCTTGTCATAACCGATAAAATCTACTTCGACTTCATCATCAACAACGATAAAAAGTTCACCATAGAGGCCGATAAAAAGAACCCTCTCGAAACAATGTCAATCACCGGGTCGCCCGAAAACAGACTTTTCTACGATTACCTTCGCTATAATAAAAAGAAGTTTGATCTCATCCAGGCTGACCAGAAACGGCTGAAAAGTGTTGAGAATGACAAGGATTCAGTGAAATTGATCGTGGCACATATCGAGAGTCTGAACAGGGAGATAATAGCCTACAAACTTGATCTTGTAAAAAGGGAACCCTCCTCCTTTGTTGCTTTTATGATCAACACCATGAAGGAGCCGGAAATCCCTGAGGCCCCTCTCCTGCCTGGCGGACGAAAGGATTCACTCTATGTCTACAACTATTTTAAAAACCATTTCTGGGATGGCACCGACTTCACCGACGACCGGGTACTGAGGACCCCTGTTTTTCACTCCAAACTAAAAAAATACTTCAATAATGTGCTTGTACAGGTACCGGATTCGATAATTAAGGCAGCGGATGAACTGATTGGCAAGGCAAAGCCTAATCCGGAGGTGTTCAAATACCTGGTTTGGTTTGTAACGTATACCTTTGAAAATTCTGAGATCATGGGTTTTGATGAGGTTTTCGTGCACATTGCCGACCGTTATTATGCCACCGGTGAAGCCATCTGGGTTTCGAAGACAACGAGCGACAACATTGTTAAAAAGGCGAACCGGCTCAAACCCCTTCTCCTCGGACAAAGGGCGCCCAACATGGTGATGCTCGATACCAGCAATCAACCGGTTTCTATGTATAACATCAGGGCAAATATTTTGCTTCTGCTGTTCTGGGATCCGGATTGCGGTCATTGCGAAACGGAGATACCAAAAATCATCGACTTCTACAACCGTTATAAGGAGGAATATGGGATGGAGATGATGGCCGTTTGCTCTGACACATCGCTGGTGAAATGGAAAAACACAATAAAGAAGAAGCAGATGAACTGGATCAATGTGGATGGTCCGCGAACGCTCACCGGAAATCATAAGGAGCAATATGACATTACCACCACTCCGGAAATCTATATTCTCAATGAAAAGAAGGAGATCATTGCCAAACATCTCAGGCACGACCAGATTGAGATGTTCCTGAAAAACAGGAAGCAAAAAAAAACCAACCCGTAGGTTGGTCTTTCAGCATATCTGATCTTTACGATCTATTTTACGGATTCCACGATCGCCTTGAAGGCGTCGGGATGATTCATGGCCAGGTCGGCCAGCGTTTTCCGGTTTATTGTAATGTTATTCTCAGCGAGTTTCCCGATAAAAACCGAGTACGACAAACCATGTTCACGAACGCCGGCATTAATACGGACGATCCACAATCCACGGAAGTTACGTTTCTTGGTCCGGCGATCGCGGTAAGCGTATCCCAGCCCTTTTTCAACTGAATTTTTCGCAACGGTAAGAACGTTCTTTCTTCTGCCGAACTGTCCTTTGGCCCGTTTCAGGATTTTTTTCCTTCTCTCTCTCGAGGCGACTGAATTTACTGATCTTGGCATAATTTTTAAATTTTTGCTTTAGCGTTCCCGATTCCGGGAATCTTCTGGAGCTAACAGCAAGTTAGAACTAATTTAACTGCGGAGCATCGCCTTTACATTGGCCTCATCTGCTTTGTCAACCATGGTCGAATACGTAAGATTACGTTTCCGCTTTGTGGTCTTCTTCGTCAGAATGTGGCTTTTGTAAGCATGCTTCCGTTTCACTTTTCCGGTGCCCGTCAGGGTGAACCTTTTCTTGGCTCCGGATTTGGTCTTCATTTTTGGCATGTTACCTGAAATTGAATGATTGAATGATTGATTGATTGATTGAATTGATGAATTATTGATGTAAAATCCTTTTATTTTTTCGGGGCGATGATCATGATCATGCGCTTGCCTTCGAGGCGTGGCATCTGTTCAATCTTGCCCACATCCGCAACGGCCTGGGCAAATTTGAGCAGGATCAGCTCTCCCTGTTCCTTATAGATGATCGATCTTCCTTTAAAGAAGACGTCAACTTTAACCTTGGCGCCGTCTTTCAGAAATTTGATGGCATGATTCAGTTTGAAATTGAAATCATGTTCATCGGTATTGGGACCGAGACGAATCTCCTTTACAATGATCTTGGCCGTTTTGGCCTTCATCTCCTTTTGTTTCTTTTTCAGTTCATAAAGGAACTTCTTGTAATCGATCACCTTACAAACAGGAGGATTGGCGGTCGGAGATATCTCCACGAGGTCGAGTCCCTGGCTGTCGGCCATGTTCTGCGCTTCCCGAATAGTGTATATTCCCGGGGTAATATTTTCACCAACTACACGCACCATGGGTGCTTTAATATACTGGTTGATGTTATACGGCTCCTCTTTCTTACCCGGTCTCGGAAATTTTCTCGGGCTGTTGAATGTTGTTACTATAATCGGTCCTCCTACAATTAATTAACAATTAAGAATTAATAATTATCAGTTGATATCTCCTAATTCATTTTTAATCTCATCCTGAATAAAAGTGATAAAATCCTCAATCTTCCGGGGACCGAGATCGCCTTGTCCGTGTTTTCTGACAGAAACTGTTCCATCTGCCTCTTCTCTTTCACCAACGACCAGCATATACGGGACTTTCATCAATTCTGCATCACGTATTTTCTTGCCGGCTTTTTCGTTCCTGTCGTCAACGAGGGCGCGAATTTCGGAATTATTTAGCAAAGTTAAAACTTTTTTTGCATAATCCTGGTATTTCTCGCTGATTGGCAATATGATAGCCTGATCGGGCGTAAGCCATAAGGGGAAATTTCCGGCAGTATGCTCAAGCAGAACTGCCACAAAACGCTCCATCGAGCCAAAAGGCGCTCTGTGGATCATCACCGGACGGTGACGCTGGTTGTCGTTTCCGATGTATTCAAGTTCGAACCGCTCCGGAAGGTTGTAGTCGACCTGAATGGTACCAAGCTGCCACTTGCGGCCAAGGGCATCCTTCACCATGAAATCCATCTTGGGACCATAAAAAGCTGCTTCCCCAGGTTCGATAACCGTTGTAAGTCCGCGTTCTTCAGCTACTTCAAGAATGGCACGCTCGGCTTTCTCCCAGTTTTCATCACTTCCGATGTACTTCTCCTTGTTGGCAGGATCCCTCAGGGAAATCTGCACAATAAAATCCTTGAAATTGAGCGCTTTAAAGATAAGCATCACGATGTCCATCACACCCTTGAACTCATCTTTTACCTGTTCGGGAGTGCAGAAGATATGAGCATCGTCCTGGGTAAAACCGCGCACGCGTGTCAGGCCGTGGAGCTCTCCGCTCTGCTCATACCTGTAAACGGTGCCAAATTCGGCCAGGCGCACAGGCAGGTCGCGGTACGACCGGGGTTTGGTCTTATATATCTCGCAGTGGTGCGGACAGTTCATCGGTTTGAGGAAAAACTCCTCCCCTTCAACCGGTGTGGTAATAGGACGAAATGAGCTTTCACCATATTTCTGGTAGTGTCCGGAGGTTTTATACAACTCGACGTTTCCGATATGCGGACACATAACCTGCTGATATCCTGCCTTCTTTTGTACCTTTTTCAGGAACATTTCGAGACGTTCGCGAAGGGCAGCACCACGGGGAAGCCACAAAGGCAAGCCGAGACCTACTTTCTGTGAGAAGGCAAAAAGCTCAAGTTCTTTGCCAAGTTTCCGGTGATCGCGTTTTTTAGCCTCTTCGAGGAATGACATGAACTCGGTGAGTTCGGCAGTTTTGGTAAAGGTAATTCCGTAGATGCGGGTCAGCTGTTTGCGCTTTTCGTCGCCACGCCAGTAGGCTCCTGCTATATTGAGTAGTTTAACGGCCTTTATCAGTCCGGTGTCCGGCATGTGCGGACCACGGCAAAGGTCGGTGAAATGACCGCATTCGTAAAAGGTGATGGTACCATCTTCAAGATCCTGGAGAAGTTCAATCTTGTATTCATCGCCTTTCTTCGTAAAATAATCAATGGCTTCACTCTTCGGAACCTCTTTCCTTACAAAGACCTGCTTTGTTTTGGCCAGCTCCATGAATTTGCTCTCGATTTTCTCAAAGTCATCAGAGGATATCGTATGTGAGCCAAAGTCAATGTCGTAATAAAACCCGTTTTCAATGTCGGGACCTATACCGAATTTGACACCCGGATAGAGAATTTCAATGGCCTCAGCCATCAGATGGGCTGAAGAGTGCCACATGGCCGATTTCCCTTCAGGGTCTGTCCATGTGAGCAATTTAACGCTGGAATCGGCAGTGATCGGGCGTGTGGCATCCCACACTTCGCCGTTTACAACGGCAGCCAGTACGTTCCTGGCCAACCCCTCGCTGATACTTTTTGCGACATCTACCCCGGTAGATCCTTCAGGATACTGCCGGACTGAGTTATCGGGTAAGGTTATGTTAATCATGCGGATTTATTGATTTTTTAGAGGGTGCAAAAGTACAAAAATTAATCCATCCGACAATGCCGGACAGGCAAGTAATTTGCGTTTGTAATTAATTTCCGAGCACCCGGAATTCGGTGCGCCGATTGGCAGCCCTTCCCTGTTCTGTTGTATTGACATCGACAGGGCGTGAGAGACCATAGCCTGAGTAGGTGAGTCTTTCCCTGGAGATCCCTTGCCTGATAAGGTATTCGTAAACGGTTTTCGCACGGTTTTTGGACAATTCAAGGTTGTATTCAGCTGATCCCTCGTTGTCGGTATGACCGCTTATATCGATCCTGAGTTTCGGATTTTTCAGCAACAGGAGAATGAGTTTCTCGAGTTCTGTAACCGACTCGTTTTTAAGGGTGTATTTATCAGTGTCGAAGAAGATATTCCGCAAAATAACGGTCTCTCCAACCCTGATTGGCTTCAGCGGAATATTTTTGATAAAGGGGCGGGTACTTGTGTTGCTTCCGGTGAGGGAGAAATTGTCGGAATAAAACAGGTATCCTTCACGAGCCACATTGAGTGCATAATTCCTCTCGGTTGGCAAGGCAAGCAGGAATTCGCCGGTGGCCGGGTCGGAGGTTGATTCGGCGATGACCTTTGAGGTTGCAAGATCGACCAGTTCAAACCTGGCTTCCAGTCTCGCTTTTGTTTCCGCATCATACACCACGCCTTTGAAATAAGTAGTGAGCAAAGGCTGTGCGTCCTTGTAAAGCGGGAAGTTGTAAACATCCTGTTTTCCCTTACCACCGGGTATGTCGGAAGAGATAAATGCAAGATCGCCCCGGGCATTGACAACCAGGGTAATCTCATCGGCGAAGGTATTGATCGGATAGCCCATATTCACGGGAACCTGCCAGATGCCGTTCGCACCCTTGCGGGAGTAATAGAGATCGAGTCCTCCCATACCGGGATGGCCTTTGGAGGAAAAATAGAGGGTCTGGTCATCTGGATGGATGAATGGAGCCATCTCCTCAACCCGTGTATTTATCGTATCGCCCAGGTTCACAGGTCTGCTCCACTGACCATCGCGCTGTAATTCGGTACGCCAAATGTCTGAGCTTCCTCTACCCCCCGATCGTTTGCTTGCAAAATAGAGGGTTTTTCCATCCGATGCGAAAGAGGGTTGAGAATCCCATGTTGAAGAATTGACAGCCGCACCCATGTTCTCTGGCTGAGTCCATCCTTGTCCCTGCCGTTTTGCCCAGTAAAGATCGCAGCTTCCGTAGCTGTCGTCGCGGTTGCAGGCGGCAAAGAACAGAAACTTTCCATCCGGTGAGATACAAAGTGCCCCTTCATTACCGTGAGTGTTTATCGGAGATCCAAGATTTTTAGCTATCCGCCATCCTTGCCTGTTCTGCAGGCGGGCGCTATCGGCCATCTGTGCCAGATAAAAATCCTCCTCGAAGGGCTGACTCTGGTCGAAGGTGTTTGCATCCTTTGCCTGTTTGCGTGTGAAATAGAGGTATGCTTCATCCGGTGTTATGGCGTTTATATAGTCGTCGTAAGGGGAGTTGATGCTGTCGCCAAGGTTTACCGGTTGGAAAGGAACGGGCTTTTTCATGCAGCGGATGGCGAAATCGCAGGCTTTCATCCCCTCTGTTGCCCGTTGGATTTTTGGTTCGGGAAGATTTCGGGTCTCGAGGAAACGTGTATAATTTTTTTCAGCATCCTCATAGCGACCTATGGCCAGCTGAACATTTGCAAGGATGTAATAAAGGTTGGTTGAGAAAGCCTGACCTGTACCAATGGCCCTCTGGTAGAACCCGACAGCCCTGTCGTAACGGCGAAGGTCGGCCTCTATATCACCCTGCAGGATGTAGGCCTCAGTGAAGAGCGGATCAAGGTCTGCGGCCCGGGCTGCATCGATAAGTGCGCGGTCATTGTCGCCACGCTGGTAAAAATCGACGGCAGACATAAAGAACTTTTCTGCCTTTTTATTTGTTGTAGATAACTGTTGGGCTCCGGAGTTAAGAGGTAAGAGTGAGGAGTTAAGAGTTAAGAGTGAAATAAATATTAATATTTTGCGGGTCATGGGATGCGCATGTATTTATGACTCTGGAGAGAGACTTTCCATTTTGGATTGTCCTGGATATAACGCACAATTTGCGGCATCATTATATCTATCCGGCTCCATTCGGGCTGAAGGTAGAGTCGGCACGATCCCGATACACCTCCGGCATTCTCTTCTGCCCATGAAAAATCGGTTTCATCATGAATGATCACCTTAAGTTCACTGGCCTTCTGAAGCATATCGGGCAGCGGGGGTGCATCGCGTTTGGGAGAGAGACAAATCCAGTCGAAAAATCCGCTCAAAGGTTGTGAACCTGAGGTTTCGATGAAGGTCTGCATTCCTTTGGTTTTAAGTTCCCTGCAAAGATAGTCGAGGTTATAGAGCAAGGGTTCCCCTCCTGTTACAACAATGGCCTTTGCCGGATAGGAGGCTGCACGTTCCACAACCCCGTCGACTGAAATTGGCGGAAAGTCCCTTGAATTCCACGACTCCTTGACGTCGCACCAGCGACACCCTACATCGCAACCGCCGATGCGCAAAAAATATGCGGCCTGGCCTGTATTGTACCCTTCACCTTGCAGTGTGTAAAATTCCTCCATCACCGGAAGTACCTTCCCGTCGCGAAGCAGTTTGTCCTGTGACTCTTCCAATTCCGGTTATTTTATCTCTTTTTTCGCGGCTTTCAGGGTATTCTGAAGCAGGGAAACAATGGTCATCGGGCCAACTCCACCGGGCACCGGGGTAATGTGACTGCAAACCCGCGACACCTCGTCGAATTTCACATCGCCGATGAGTCGGAAGCCGGATTTTGTCTCTTCGGCGGGGATGCGGTGCACGCCTACATCAATCACAACTGCACCTTTTTTTACCATATCCTTTGTTATGCATTCGGGTTTTCCCATGGCAACCACAAGGATATCTGCCTCCCGGGTATATTTTGCGATATCGGGTGTAAAACTGTGGCAGAGTGTTACCGTGGCATTTCCCGGGTTAGCCTTTCTTGATAGCAGTATGCTTATGGGAGTACCGACGATGTGGCTCCGTCCCAGCACAACGCAATGCTTACCCGCGGTTTCAACTCCCGATCTTTCGAGCAGGGTCATTATTCCAAACGGTGTTGCGGGGAGAAAGCAGGGAAGTCCGAGCACCATTTTGCCTATGTTTACCGGGTGAAAACCGTCGATATCCTTCAACGGATTGATACGTTCGATGATCTGCTGCTCATCAATTTGTTTGGGCAGCGGCAACTGCACGATAAACCCGTCAATTTCGGGGTCATTATTCAGAAAGTCAACCACCTCCAGGAGCTGTCTTTGGCTGATATCTGCAGGGTAGCGGTAAACAGAGGAGATAAACCCCACCTCACGGCACGACTTCTCCTTGGCTGCCACATAGGTCTGGCTGGCCGGATCGTCGCCCACCAGCACGGCTGCAATGTGCGGTACGGGAAGCCCTGCATCCAGCATCGTTTCCTTCACCTCCAGCGCGATCTCAGTCTTGATCTGGCCGGAAATCAGTTTTCCATCGAGTAAATGCATCGCAACAGGATTAATTCTGGTTCTTCATATTCCGCATCACGTTCGCCATATTGCGGCCTTTGTTGGCGGTGACCATCTTCATCATCTTACGGGTATCGTCAAACTGCTTGATCAGACGGTTAACATCGGGTATAGTGGTGCCTGACCCGGCGGCAATGCGTTTACGACGGCTGCCGTTGATGATCACAGGATCTTTCCGCTCGGCCGGTGTCATAGAGTGGATGATGGCTTCGATGCCCTTGAAGGCATTGTCGTCGATGTCGAGGTTACGGATGGCTTTGCCCATGCCGGGAATCATCCCCAGGAGGTCCTTTACGTTCCCCATCTTCTTGATCTGCTTGATCTGCGAAAGGAAATCGTCAAAATCGAACTGGTTTTTCGCGATCTTCCGCTGCAGCTTTTGTGCCTCCTCCTCGTCAAACTGCTCCTGGGCTTTTTCAACAAGTGATACGATATCGCCCATTCCGAGGATCCGGTCGGCCATACGCTCGGGGTAAAAAATATCGATGGCTTCCATCTTTTCTCCCAGACCAACAAACTTGATGGGTTTATTGACCACCGATTTGATACTTAGTGCCGCGCCACCCCGGGTATCGCCATCGAGCTTGGTAAGGACCACCCCTTCGTAATTGAGCCGTTCATTGAAGGTTTTTGCGGTATTCACGGCATCCTGGCCGGTCATCGAGTCGACCACAAACAGGGTTTCATGCGGATTGACTGTCTTCTTAATATTTGATATCTCGTCCATCATCTGCTCATCAATGGCAAGACGACCGGCAGTATCCACAATCACCACATTGTATCCTTTATCTCTTCCATATGCGATGGATTGCCTGGCAATTTTCACAGGGTCGTTGTTCCCGGGGTCGGAATAGACCTCCACTCCGATCTGCTCTCCCAGTACCCTCAGCTGCTCAATGGCAGCCGGACGGTAAACGTCGCATGCAACCAGCATAGGCTTCCGGCCCTTTTTGGTTTTCAGATAGTTGGCAAGTTTGGCCGCGAAAGTTGTTTTACCAGAACCCTGAAGGCCGGCAATTAATATTATAGCAGGATCCCCTTTGAGGTTGAGATCGGTCTTTTCACCCCCCATCAGGGCAACCAGTTCATCGTGGACGATCTTGACCATAAGTTGGCCGGGCGACACAGCGGTAAGTACATTCTGTCCAAGCGCCTTCTCTTTTACAACATCGGTGAACTGTTTTGCGATCTTGAAGCTGACGTCTGCATCAAGCAAGGCTTTGCGCACATCTTTCAGCGTATCTGCAACATTGATCTCGGTAATATGGCCATGTCCCTTCAGGACTTTGAAGGCCCTGTCAAGTTTATCACTTAATCCTTCAAACATGAATATCTGCTTTTTTTATTACTGGTTATTGGGTTCTTTGATCCGGACTGCAAAAATACAATATATATCGACTCATAGGTAGTGATCGGGTTCCACTCTTGTTACCCATGAAAATTACCCATTTTAAATTAAATGCCTGCTGACATTGATTTTTTTCAAAAAAAATAACCTGCCGATAAAAATTATGCGTAAGTTTGTACAAACATTAATTATTCACCAAAACCTTTCAATCATGAAGAAAACATTACTTTCTGTATTTGCTATTTTGTCACTCACCCTGGGTTCCTATGCCCAGTGGATTGAGCAAGCCACCGGTTTTCCGTTAGCTTCAACAGGTATCGGCGACGTTTGCGCTGTTGATGCCAATATCGTTTGGGCAGTAGGTTATGATGGCAGTGGCGGCGGTGCTGCCTCCCAGGCTTATACAAAGACCTCGAACGGGGGCACAACCTGGGTTGCAAATAAAGTAACACCTGCAACCGGTACATCGATTGCCAACATTTGTGCACTCAGTGCAACAAAAGCCTGGACAGTTCATTACTATCCGGCAGGAAGCGGTACCAAAGATGGTATCTATTACACCTCAGACGGTGGCACCACATGGACCCAGCAGACTTCTGCTGCATTCAGCAACTCTGCCTCTTTCCCCAATACCGTATGGTTCTGGGACGACAACAATGGCTATTGCATGGGCGACCCCATTGCCGGTGAATTTGAGATCTACACAACCACGAATGGCGGAACCACCTGGACAATCGTTCCCGGTGCGAATATTGCCAACCCTGTTGCAGGCGAATTCGGAGTTGTTGGATATCATTCAATCGTTGGCAACACTGTATGGTTCGGCACAAACAAGGGCCGTATCTACAAATCGATCGACAAAGGACTCAACTGGACAGCTGCAGTTTGTACCCCGATCAACAACAAGTACATCATGCCTTTCTTCAAAGATGCCAATTTTGGTCTCGTAATGGATAAAGATGCTGCTACCAGCGGTTTCCTCGCCATGACGACCGATGGCGGTGCAACTTTCAGCGCACGCAACAACCTGGGCAACACCTTCACCAACGATATGGATTTTGTTGACGGTTCGGCAAAGACCTGGGTAACAACAGGTGCTGATGCTGCCGCTCCTGCAGCAGGTGTAACCTACTCTTTCGATGATGGCGCCAACTGGCTTGATATGCCCCTCACCATCGGAACTCAGTTCCTTGCCACCGACTGGCTCAACGATTCCACTGCATGGGCTGGTGGTTTCAATACCGACGCTACAACCGGCGGGATGTTTAAATTTGACGGTCACCTTGTTCCTGCCAACTTCACAGCCAGCGATACTGCCATTGCACTTGGCGGACAGGTAACTTTCTCCTGCACCTCTCAGTATGCTTCCGCTGCAACTTTCCAGTGGACATTCCAGGGTGGCGTTCCGGGAACTTCGACTGCAAAAACTCCTCCCCCCATCACCTACAGTGCTCATGGCGACTTTAACGTTACGCTGAAGATCACAAGCGACTGGGGAGTTTCCACAACGCTAAAAACCGCTTACATCTATGTTGGCGGAGTTGGCATCAACGAACGTTCTGCTGCAAACATTTCGGTTTACCCGAATCCTACAACCGACGTTCTGAACATCAATGCTAACATGAACATCGAATCGGTGAAAATGATCAACCTCGTTGGCCAGACAGTTATTACCCACACCGGCGACGCTCAGAACATTACACTGAACACCTCGGGTCTGAAATCAGGAATTTACACCCTCCAGATCAAGATGGCCGATGGATTTATCAACAAGAAGATTGTTGTGAACTAAGGTTCATCTCTACTAAGAAAAGAAGCCATCCTGACCGGGTGGCTTTTTTTTTACATCCTGTTTGGAACTTCGATTCCAAGCAGTGACATGGAATTTTTGATCACGATTCCAGTCATCTCAGAGATTGCCAGCCTGAGGTAAATTTTTGCCGAATCTGTTTCCTTTAGCACCGGGACTTCCTGGTAGAACTGATTGTATTCCTTTGCCAGTTCATACGCATAATTGGCAATAAGTGCAGGACTCATCTCCTCCCCTGCCTGCGCCACCACCTGCGGAAACCGGGCCAGTACTTTGATCACCTCCCGCTCCCTTGCCAGCAGCTCAATATCCTGGTTCACCGTTGTCCCGGTTATGTAACCGGCATCCCCGGCCCGCGCTACAAGCGACCGGATGCGCGCATGGGTGTATTGGATGAACGGGCCTGTATTTCCATTGAAATCGATTGATTCGACCGGATCGAAGAGCATGTTCTTTTTGGGATCGACCTTCAGTATGAAGTACTTCAGTGCTCCCAACCCGATGGCACGGAACAATCCGGCCGCCTCTTCAGGGGTGAAATCATCCACCTTGCCAAGTTCGCGTGTGGTCGCTTCAGCAGTGGCAATCATCCCTTCCATCAGGTCATCGGCATCCACCACGGTTCCTTCGCGCGACTTCATCTTTCCCTGGGGAAGTTCAACCATCCCGTATGAAAGGTGAAAAATGTGCGACGCATACTCTTTTCCAAGTTTCACAAGAACCCGCTTCAGAACATCGAAGTGATAATTTTGCTCATTACCAACAACATAAATCATGCCCGAAGGGTGAAAGTCCTGGTAGCGCAATTGGGCAGTCCCCAAATCCTGGGTCATGTAAACTGAGGTGCCATCGGAACGAAGCAGGAGTTTTTCATCCAGCCCTTCATCCCGCAGGTCGGCCCAAACACTGCCATCCTCCCTCTTCAGCAGGAGGCCATTTTCAAGTCCTTCAGCAACCAGCTCCTTGCCAAGAAGGTAGGTGTCGCTTTCATAGTACAACTTGTCGAAATCAACGCCAAGATTTTTATAGGTCTGGTCAAAGCCTTCATAGGCCCAGCCGTTCATTTTCGCCCACAGACTGATCGTTTCCTGATCTTTTGCCTCCCATTTTCTCAATATTTCCTGGGCTTCCATGATCAGGGGAGATTGTTTCCCGGCATCCTCTTCGCTCATGCCGTCCGCCATGAGCGCTGCGATCTCATCCTTGTACAGGTCATTGAAAAGCACATAGTACTTACCGATAAGGTGATCGCCTTTCAATCCCGACGAACCGGGAGTTTCATTGTTGCCCAGCTTCATGTAAGCCAGCATCGATTTGCAAATGTGGATACCCCGGTCGTTTACCAGGTTCACCTTAATGACATGATGGCCGTTGGCCTTCAGGATGGCTGCAAGGGAAAAGCCAAGAAGGTTGTTGCGTATATGGCCCAGGTGAAGAGGCTTGTTGGTATTGGGCGATGAGTATTCCAGCACTATCGGACGCTCATCGCGCGTTGCGGCATACCCGAATTCAGGATTGTGACGGTTTTCGAGAAATTCCAGCCAGTAGTTATCGTCAAGAATGATGTTCAGAAACCCTTTGATCACTTTAAAGGAGCTGACTTCCGGAAGTGATTGAGCCAGCCGGTTGCCAATTTCCTCAGCCGTTACTTCCGGGGCTTTTCGGGAGAGTTTGGTGAAAGGAAAAACAACAATTGTATAATCCCCTTCGATATCCTTCTTTGTCTTCTCCAATCCCACTGATGAAGGAGCTACCTTCTGACCGTAAAGCTGAAATACCGCTTCACAGGTTTTGTCAATAAGTTTCTGTTCAAACATCCACTAAATATTTACCCTGCAAAGGTATGTTTTTTTTCCTGAACCCTCTGGATTGGTTGCCGCTCATGAGCCCTGCGCTGTTCGCTAATTATTTCACAATGCTATTGTCAATTACTAAAAAATGAGTAGGTTTGCAGTCTGATTTCCTTTCGCATAGCATAGCATATTTCTATATTTACAAACTACAAAAAGCGAGGTAAGCATGAAAAAAAACGTAATTATTATTGGTGCTGCCGGGAGAGATTTTCACAATTTCAACACGTATTACCGCGACAACGCGAGTTTTAACGTGGTGGCTTTTACAGCCGCTCAGATTCCGGATATAGATGGACGCAAATACCCTGCTGCACTGGCAGGTAAACTTTATCCCAAGGGCATTCCCATCTATGCCGAATCGGAACTGGTCGATCTGATCAAAAAACACAACGTTGAGATCTGCAACTTCGCATACAGCGACGTGCCTTATCAGCGCGTTATGAACATCAGTTCAATCGTCAATGCAGCCGGTGCAAACTTTCTGCTGATCGGCCCGAAGGACACGATGATCAAGAGCACCAAACCTGTGATTGCAGTTGGTGCTACCCGTACCGGTTGCGGCAAGAGTCAGACTTCACGGCGGATCATTGAAATCCTGATGGCAAAAGGCCTCAAGGTTGTGGCTGTCCGCCACCCGATGCCTTACGGTGACCTGGTTGCCCAGAAGGTTCAGCGGTTTGCAACGGTTAAAGACCTTGCCAAGCACAAATGTACCATCGAAGAGATGGAAGAGTATGAACCGCATGTTGACCGCGGCAATGTTATTTATGCAGGCGTTGATTACGAAGCCATCCTGCGTGCAGCCGAGAAAGATCCTGATGGTTGCGACATTATCCTCTGGGATGGCGGAAATAACGACTTCCCGTTCTACAAACCCGACCTGATGGTAACTGTTGCCGATCCCCATCGTCCGGGTGCCGAGGTTGGCTATTACCCCGGTGAAGTGAATATCCGGATTGCAGACGTGGTTGTGCTGAATAAAATTGACTCAGCGTATCCGGAAAACATCAAGACTGTTCGCGACAACATTCAGAAGATCAATCCGAAGGCTATTGTTGTTGATGGTGCCTCACCCATCCGTGTCGACGATGAATCGATCATCCGCGGCAAGAGGGTACTCGTTATCGAAGACGGTCCCACCCTCACCCATGGTGAGATGAAGATCGGCGCCGGTGTTGTTGCCGCCCAGAAATATGGCGCTGCAGAACTGGTTGACCCGCGCCCCTGGGTTGTTGGTAAACTTGCAGAGACATTCCGCATTTACCCGAACATCGGCCAGCTGTTACCGGCCATGGGATACGGTGCACAGCAGGTGAAAGACCTTGAGGCTACCATTAATAAGGTGGAATGCGACTCCGTGCTGATTGCCACCCCCATCGACCTCAACCGGCTGGTAAAGATCAAGAAACCCAACACCCGCGTCTATTATGATTTGCAGGAGATAGGGAAACCGGACCTTACCGAAATTCTCAATGGATTTCTGAAAAAACACAAGATCAAATAATTTGAAAAATCCCGGTTTTCACCGGGATTTTTTTTTACTTTTGTTTATCTGCTTATCACATGTTAACCCCCTCATAATGAAAAATAAAAGTCTCGTTTCCATCAACGACTTCACCAGGGAAGAGCACATCCGCATCCTTGAACTGGCCGGAGCGTTTGAAAAAAGGCCCAAACAAAAAATCCTGGAAGACTTTGTGGTCGCCACCCTCTTCTTCGAACCTTCAACCCGCACCCGGCTCAGTTTTGAGAGTGCATCCACCCGGCTCGGAGCAAGGGTTATCGGCTTCACCGATGCTTCCAGTTCCAGTGCTACCAAAGGTGAATCGCTGCGTGATACCATTCTTACCGTGAGCAACTACTGCGACATCATCGTTATGCGCCATCCGCGCGAAGGCAGTGCACGGTTCGCGAGCGAGGTTGCCTCGGTTCCCATTATCAATGCCGGGGATGGCGCCAACCAGCATCCCACCCAGACCCTGCTGGATCTCTACTCAATAAGAAAGACACAGGGAACACTAGACAACCTGAATATTGCCTTTGTTGGCGATCTGAAATACGGCCGCACTGTTCATTCACTTGTTCAGGCCCTCTGTAACTACAACACCACCTTCCATCTGGTATCACCGCAGGAGCTGAAACTCCCCTCCTCCATCAAGATGAACATCAAGAACAGAAACCTTGTGTATCACCAGTATACCGACCTTATGGAGGTGATACCCAAAGTGGATATCCTTTATATGACAAGAATCCAGAAAGAACGCTTTTCCGATCCTCTCGATTATGAGAAGGTAAAAAACTCCTATGTTCTGCGAAACAACATGCTAACGGAGTCGAGGGACAATCTGAAGATCATGCATCCGCTGCCCCGTGTAAATGAGATCACCACCGATGTGGATGACAATAAAAAGGCCTACTATTTCACCCAGGCCCTCAATGGGGTATATGTGCGCCAGGCCTTACTGGCTGCCATTCTCGGAGTTGTAGAATAAACCAAGAAACAAGCACCATGGAAAAAGAGGAAATCAGGAAAGAACTTAAAGTGTCGGCCATTGAAAATGGCACCGTTATCGATCATATCCCCAGCGAGAGTGTATTCCAGGTCATCAAAATTTTAAACCTCACCGAATACAAGGAGCAGTTGCTTATTGCCACGAATCTCGACAGCCAGAAGATGGGCAAAAAAGGGATCATCAAGGTCAGCAACATGTTTTTCAAAAGCGATGACATAAACAAAATTGCGCTGGTAGCGCCAAGTGCCACCCTCATCATCATTAAAAATTTCGCCGTAACGCAGAAGAAACAGGTTGAGGTGCCCGGCCATGTCGAAAAAATTGTGAAGTGTTTCAATCCGAATTGCATCACAAATAATGAGGACATCAGCACCCGTTTCACCGTAATTGATAAAAAGGAGTTGAAATTAAGCTGTCACTATTGCGAAAAGATCACCGCGAAAAGCAATATGGCCTTTAAATAATGGCTAACTTTGTCGGCTGAACCATGAACCGTACCCTGTTGACCGTCTTCCTTGTATGCCTGGCCGCAATTGCATCAGCCCAGGCTCCGCGCTATGACACGGCACGTACACTGAAATTTACTGGTTTTCAGCCTGGCAAATGGGATTATGGGCTATCACTTGGTTCGCAGTTTTCGGCTACATCCGGATACGGCAGCGCCCTCAATAGTTATGTATCACCCAGTGTCTCTTATAATGTCAGCAAACGGTTCAGAATTGGCGGCGGCATTACTTACATCAACACCAACCTTTTCAACACACATTCGTTTTACAGTGGTGAATCTGCCCCCGGATTCAGTGGCAACTACAGCACCGGGATGGTTCATGTTAACGGAACCTATCTTGTCAATAACAAACTCACCCTGTCAGGTTCTGCATTTAAGGCATTCCCGATCTCGGGCGATCCGCTGCCATACAATCCTTTTAGTCCGATATCACCGAAAGGCGCCCAGGGGGTGAACTTCAGCATTGACTACAAGGTTGCAGAGAATTTCCACATCCAGGCAGGCTTCGGCTATTCTGAAGGGGTAAATCCGTATTACGGAAACTCTTACTACCAGAATCCTTTCCAGCAGGGAATCGGACAGGGCTTCGGACAGGGCTTTGGATTTGGCAGCCCCTACCGCTGGTAGTGCGGCTCATGCCGGAAAATGGTCGGCAATATATTTCAGCGCTTCACTTATATCCATGGCTGCACTTCCCGGACCTACCCGTATATAGAACTCTTCATTGAATCCTGGCTGTCGCAGGAAAACAGGTCGGTTGTTGCGGGAACAACGAAGCATGCATACCGTTTTTTCATCGATCTTTTCAAGCCGGGTAAGAATATGCGGACTTACGTCCCGGCCGAGGCATGTGCGTATCAGCGTCCAGAGATGCAGCAGGAATTTATCCTCGTTGGGGAACCGGTCGGTCTCCACACCTTCAATGGATCCATCATCGCGCACGCCAATG
>CAYHCQ010000015.1:0-7422 GCA_964355115.1 uncultured Prolixibacteraceae bacterium
CCCAATGATTATGAAAAGTAAGATACAACTGAAATTTAAGAACCTGTTGATGGTTTTCCTTATATTTGGGGGATCCATGGGGCTTTATGCCCAGAATGTGGAAGTATCAGGGGTTATATCTGAAGCCGGCACTGGCGAGTTGCTCATCGGAGCCACAGTTCTGCTCAAAGGCACCACAACAGGAAGTGTGACCGACCTCAACGGGAACTATAAAATCAGTGCACCGGTGGGAGGAATCCTGAGGTTCTCCATGGTAGGCTATGTAACGCAGGAAGTTGCCATTAAGGCGGCCGGCAAACTGGACATCAACCTGCAGGTGCAGGCGACCAATCTCGACGATGTGATCGTCATTGGCTACAGCACCCAGAAAAAGACCGACAAGACCGGGGCCGTTAGTACAGTGAAGTCTGACGACCTTAACGGCGGGGTGATCACCAACCCCATCCAGTCGATGCAGGGAAAGGCTGCAGGTGTTCTGGTCAGTAAAAAAGGAGGCGACCCCAGCGAGAACTATATGGTCCGCATCCGCGGTGCATCGGGTTTTAACTCCAATACCCAACCTCTGTACGTCATTGACGGGATTCCCGGAGCAGACCCGAATGTAATCTCCCCCGACGACATCGAATCCTTCAATATCCTGAAAGATGCTGCCTCTACTGCCATCTACGGATCGCGCGGATCGAACGGGGTAATTATCATTACCACCAAAAAAGGAAAAGCAGAGGGAACAGACAAGATGGGCGTCAAGGGCGACGGCGCCTATTCCAACATTGAATTCAGCAGTCAGATCAGCATCGAAAATGTTGCAAAAAAACTTAACGTGCTCGATGCCCAGGGAATGCGTGATTATGCTCAGCAACTGTTCCAGGAGGCGCTGCCTGCACATCCCAACTGGACCCCAGATAGTATCTCAAAAGTATTCATTGATGGTGGCGCTACCACCGACTGGCAGAATGAGATCTACCGCACCGGTATTGCATATACCAACAACCTTAGCTTTTCAGGTGGAAATAAGCGCAACAATTACCTTGCCTCCCTCACCAATTCAAACTGGCAGGGTACCATGCGGGGCACCGGCAAAGAGATCACCACAGCACGTATCAGCGTGAACCAGAAGGCCATAAACGACCGGCTCACCCTTACTGCCAACATGATGGGTGCTTTTGAGAAAAACGACTATGAAAACTATGGCGGGTGGGGCAAGGACGACATTATCTACCAGGCGATCTCACGCAATCCGACCGACCCCGTCTACAACAGTTCCGGCGGATATTACCAGACCAACCGTCAGTTCAACTACGAAAATCCTATTGCGATTATAAACGAAGTTACAAATGACCGTATCGCCAAGAAGTTCCTCGGCGGACTCAAGGCCGACTTCGAGATCATCAGCGGGCTCGTGGCCAGCGTGAATATGGGCTACCTGTACGATGATGCGACCAACAACTATTTCCGGCCAACCAACCTTTACTCATCAGCCGACAACGGTTTTGGCAGAAAACAATACAGCGCTATTACCAACAAGCTGATTGAAGCGACGGCCACATACAACAAGACCTTTAAACTCAAACATAATTTCAACGCTCTGTTGGGTTACTCCTGGCAGGAGCAGGTGGAAAGCGGATTTTATTCACAGGGCCGCGACGCAATGTCTAACTATGCCGGACCAGCCAACCTTGCCGTACTTAACAATGTGGTGTGGGGCGATATCGGATCGTGGAAAGCAAAGTGGAACCTGATCGGTTTCTTTGGTCGTGTACAATATAACTTTAAGAGTAAATACTTTATTTCGGCCTCTCTGCGCCGCGACGGTTCGACAAAATTCGGTGAGAACAACAAATGGGGCTGGTTCCCCACAGCTGCCATCGGCTGGAGCCTCGACCAGGAGGCATTCCTCTCCGACGTGAAGTGGCTGAGCCAGTTGAAACTCAGGGCCAGCTATGGCGTGTCGGGTAACCAGGAGATCGGCATGTACAGGAGCCAGCTGCTGTGGGAACCCAGGCAGGGCATCGATCCGGAAACCGGCAAGGAGGTTGTTACCTTTACCCCGGCCTGGAATGCCAACCCCGATCTGAAATGGGAAGAGACCACTGAATACAATGTTGGGGTTGACTTTGGATTCTTCAACAGCCGGTTGAGCGGAAGCATCGAAGTCTATTACAAGATAACCGACGACCTTCTTGGGGAATACCAGGTTCCTGTTCCGCCTAACAAATCATGGAGGACCTTTGCCAACTCAGGCTCAATGTCAAACACAGGTATCGAGCTCTTTCTGCAGGCCTACCCGGTCTCGACATCAAAATTCACCTGGAAAACCGGTCTGACGGTCTCCAGCAATAAAACCAAAATTCTCGACCTGGGTGAATATTTTGCCGATTCCGATGTGCGCAAGGAGGGTCATATCTCCGGCCGCGGCATGGTGGGTGAAGAGTATTATGTGACAGGGATCATGGAGGGCGGATCGTTGGGTGACTTCTATCTGCCTACCTATGTAACGCTTAACGAGGAGGGGCTTTTTGTATACAAGTCCAAAACGGGAGGTTACACAACCAACCTGGCCGACGCGGAGAGAACCGTGATTGCCAATGCCGCCCCCAAGGTGGAAATCGGATGGTCGAACACGCTAACCTTGGGCAAACACTGGTCGCTCGACCTGGCGTTCCGCGCCTGGATTGGCAACCATGTTTACAACGCCACAAGGATGTTCTTCGACGATCCCGGTAACATGCCCGACCTGAATGGTCTGCCTGAAGCTATCGACTGGCACAATCAGGGACGTACATCCAGTGCGTCTATTGCCGATTTCTATGTAGAGGATGCTTCATTCCTGAAGCTTGATTATATCAACCTCTCCTACGATTTTAATGTTTCAAAGATCAAATGGCTGAAGAAACTTACCCTTTATGTGTCGGCCAACAATATCTTCACCCTTACCGGCTATAGCGGAGTCGATCCGGAAACCACAGTAAACGGAGTGTCCTTTGGTATCGACCAATACAATGTGTATCCTAAAACCCGCGCATACACTGCAGGTGTAAAGGTTAACTTTTAAAACTATTGGATATGAAAACAAAATATATTTTACTTTTCGCCCTGTTCATCGCATTTGCATCCTGCACCAAACTGGATGAAACAGTATACGATAAAATTCCGTCATCAGTTTACCCTGAAAATGAACAGCAAATTGCCCTGCTGAGCGTAGATTGCTATAGCCAGATGCGCCCGCTGGTCGACGACGAAGGCTGGTGGTTCCTTGCCCAGGAGATCTCTTCCGACGAACTTGCAGGCCCTACACGGGGCAGCGACTGGTACGACGGAGGCAAGTGGGTGAACATGTACCAGCACACCTGGTCGAACGATAATGAGGGTGTGAACCGCATGTGGAGCGCCTACTGGAACGGGATCACCTCCTGTAACCAGATCCTCGATCTCATGAACAGCCTCGTGCAGAATGATGCCCTCAGAGCCAAAAAGAAAGAGGTTGAGGTACTCCGGGCTTTTTATTACTACCTGCTGATCGATAATTACGGTGATGCTCCCTACCTTACAAGCGCCATCAATCCCCCGGCACAACCACTCAAGATCAAAAGAGCTGCTATATTCGACAGTCTGGTCAATAGCATTAAGGGTGCTCTTCCCAGCCTTAAGGCCGCAGACAAAAAGTACCTGGCTACCCGTTACATGGCCTACGCACTGCTGGCTAAGCTTTACCTCAACTCCGAGGTGTATACAGGCACACCCCGCTGGCAGGAGGCGATAAACTACTGCGATAGTGTTATGAGCCCTCCCGCGCCCTATTCACTTGAGTCAAACATATTGGCACCCTTCAAAACCAGTAATGAAAACTCACGGGAGATCATCTTCTCAATTCCTTACGATGAAGATAAATTCAAGGGATTCAGGCTCCATATGCGTACCCTCCATTATCAGCATAACCTTAAATACGATATGCCGGTTGGTCCCTGGAACGGATTTGCTGTGGTACCCACTTTCTTCGACACTTACGAAGATATCGACCAGCGGAAAGCCGGTTACCATATTTATGGTATGCAGTACGACAAGAACGGCAATGTGATCATCGACGGAGCCACCCATCAGCCGCTCGACATAGATCCGCACCTGCCTGCATTGTCAATGACTGCCCCTGCCTTTAACCCCACCCAGATACGCACCACAGGAGCCCGTGTCGGAAAATATGAAATTAAAATGGGGGCCATGGAAAATTTAAGCAACGATTTTCCGTTATTCCGTATTACCGATTTTTACCTGATGAAAGCTGAATGTCTGATCCGCATGGGAGGGAATGGTGATGAATTTGTTAATCCCATCCGCACACGTGCCGGTGTTTCAACATGGAGTGGCACAACCCTGGATCAGTTGCTTGCCGAACGTGGCAGGGAACTTTACTGTGAAGGACACCGCAGGCAGGACCTTATCCGTTTTGGAAAATGGGAAAATGCCTGGTGGGAAAAAGCAGCACATGGCACCGGGCTCAGGGTATTTCCAATCCCCAAATGGGCATCCGATGCAAATCCGAATTTATTAATTAATCCATAAAGATCAAGTTGTTAAGTTTAACCAATTAATCAATTAAATTAAAATGAGTATGAAAAATCTGATGATTAAAATTTCGACAATGCTAATGATGGTGGCTGTTCTTGCCATCGCCATGGGTACAAGTTCCTGTAAAAAGGATGAAGAAACTCCGGTACCTCCCGTTGTAGTTCTCGACGGCTATTATGTTAAAGGCAGCGTTACTGCCTATGCTGATTTCAATTCAAAGTCCATGATGAAGGTTACCCGCAATGAAGTAACCCAGGAAAACCGTGCCTCCCTGCTCGAGCTTTATCTCCCGATCAAGGCTGGTGCCGATGGATTTACCATTACAAAGGTTGCCGGTTCCGTTCAAACGGTATACGGTCCCGCATTGGGATTCGGCGTTGTTACCACCCCCACCAACGATGAGCCCAAGGTTCCTTTCCAGCGTGGTGCTGTTACACCCGGTGCAACCACAAAATTCACCGTTCCTGAAGACGGATTCTACCATGTGGTATTTGATTTCGACCTAAACATTGCTGTTGTTGCCCGCGTTCATTGGGGCCTCATTGGTGCAGCCACACCTTCGGGATGGGGCAACTCCACCGACCTTACCGAATCGGCATTCAACATCAACACCATGAGCTGGACCATCTCCAACATGGAGCTGCGTGGCGGCGACTGGAAATTCCGTTATTCAAACGGATGGAAGATCGAACTTGATACCAACATCGACCTTGGCGGCGGTAAAAAAGGCGTGAAGGTAAACACCAACTTCGGCGGCGCTGTTAATGCACTGGTTCCCGGTGGCGCCAACATCGTAAATGCCGATCCCGGTGTTTATACCTGCCTCATGACCTACACCCTCGGTACAGGTTATGTTGCTACGATGACCAAAACTGCCGGTCTGCCCTTAACCAACTGGACTGGCGTTGCCTGTGATGCCGTAGGTACTGGCGTAAGCGCCGACAACCCCACAGCTATTCCCGATCCCAGCTCATGGGGATGGGGCAACCAGCTGATCGCCGACAATGCAGGTATTCCTGTAGTTACAGGCGACCTCTACACCTGGACCTGGACCGGTATCATTCTCGAAGCCGCTGAAGGATTCAAGGTCAGGACTTTGAACGGTGTTGCTCCCCCGTCGGGTGGTGCCAATTTTGATGCCGGTTTCACCGCATTGAACGTGGCAGCCAGCTCACCCAACATCGTCGATGCAGGTGGCAACCTGTCGGCAACCGTGAAGGGCTCGTACACCATCACCCTTAAGATCGATGCTGCCAACAACGACAACAAAGAGATCATCATTATTGCCAACTAAGCTTAACAACAACAGGTTCTGCCAATAGATGCAGAGCCAAACCGGGAGGGTGTCTCAGACTACTGAGACACCCTCTTTTTTTTACACAAAAATGCTTTCCCGCAAGGGCCTCCTTTTTCGTACCTTTGTCAAGACCAACCCTCACCCGATGAAAACCCTCCGCCTTCTCCTGCTCACTGCACTCATCATTGCCGCCAAACCCGGTCTTACACAAGTTATTGTCACCACGCCCTCCTTCCCGACCGACAACGACTCCTGCACAATTATCTACGATGCAGCCCTTGGCAACGGCGAACTGAAGAATGTTGCACCACCCATCTATGCCCATACCGGGGTGATTACCAACCTGAGCAGTTCACCTACCGACTGGAAATACGTTGTGGCCGGATGGGGTGAGAATACCCCGAAAGCACTGATGACGCCACTTGGAAACAACAAATACCGGCTGAAGGTCAAACCTGCCATCCGCAGTTATTATGGCGTTCCGGCATCGGAACAGATCGAGAAAATGGCCTTTGTATTTCGCAATGCCGATGGCACCAAAGTCGGCAGAAACAGCGACGGATCGGATATATATTCAGATGTATACTCCGATCAGTTAAGCGTGAACATAGTACAGCCCGAGAATAAAGCACTTCTCGTAAAACTGAATGACCCGATTCCCATCTATGCCGTCAGCCCGTTGGCCGACAGCATGAAGATCCTTTTAAATGGTATTACAGTAAAATCCCTGGCCGGAACCAGTATAACCGACACGCTTACTGTTGGCAGTTCTGCGGCAAACTGGATAAAACAATGGGTGAAAGTAGTTACGATGAACAATACCGGAAGTGTCGCCGACTCCTTCTCCTATACAGTGATCCCGATTCCCGCAGTGGCCCCGCTGCCCGCAGGAGTTCACGACGGGATCAACTATACCGACAGCACCACAGTTGTGCTCTCGCTATATGCCCCCGGGAAAGACAATGTTTTCGTACCCGGCGATTTCAACAGCTGGACCCTCGATTCGGCTGGCTATATGTACAAAACCCCCGACGGAAACCGGTTCTGGCTTCAGATCGGGAATCTTGTTCCCAGGCAGGAGTATATTTTCCAGTATCTTGTTGACGGGACACTGCACATCGGCGACCCCTATGCCGACAAGGTGAGCGATCCCGACGACCAGTACATCTCCCCCGAAACCTACCCCAACCTGAAACCCTATCCTGCAGGAAAAGCCAATGGAGTGGCCACCTTTCTGCAGACTGCACAGGATCCCTATCCCTGGGATACCGCCACATTTCATGCCCCTAAGGTAACCGACCTGTTCATCTACGAACTGCTGATCCGCGATTTTACCGCAAAACACGATTACCCTTCGCTCATCGATACCCTCGATTACCTGAAAAGACTTGGTGTTAACGCCGTTGATCTTATGCCCGTCATGGAATTTGAAGGAAATAATAGCTGGGGTTATAATCCCGACTACTCCTTTGCCGTCGACAAATATTACGGTACCAAGAACGGGCTGAAGCAGTTTGTGGAGGCAGCCCATGCCAGGGGTATCGCGGTAATCCTCGACATTG
>CAYHCQ010000015.1:7522-32505 GCA_964355115.1 uncultured Prolixibacteraceae bacterium
AAGCAGTTTGTGGAGGCAGCCCATGCCAGGGGTATCGCGGTAATCCTCGACATTGTGTGCAACCACCACTTCGGCAAATCCCCGCTGGTGCGCCTCTACTGGAACTCTACGTCACAGCAGCCCGCACCCAATAACCCCTGGTTCAATCAGGTACCCAAACATCCCTACAATGTGGGCTATGACTTCAACCACGAAAGCTTTCAAACCCGCACCTACATGGAAAGGCTGATCAAATACTGGGTGCAGGAGTTTCATGTTGACGGATACCGCTTCGACCTCTCGAAGGGCTTTACCCAAACCAATACCTACCCGAACAATGTCGGTTTATGGGGGAACTATGATGCCGGTCGCATCTCGATCCTGAGAAATTACGCCAACGTCTTTTTCTATGCAAAGCCCGATGGGTATATGATCCTCGAGCATTTTGCCGACAACTCGGAGGAGACTGTGCTTGCGGCCGACAACATGCTGCTGTGGGGTAACATGACAAGCGCCTACCAGGAGGGTGCCATGGGGTACAACTCAAACGGCAAATCCGACTTTTCCTGGGCCTCCTACCAGCAGCGCGGCTGGAGCGACCCTAATGTGGTTGCCTACATGGAGAGCCACGATGAGGAGCGAATGATGTACAAGAACGAAACCTGGGGCAATGCCACCGAGCCCCCCTATTCGGCCATGGATACCGCAACCGCACTGCACCGCGTGGAGCTTGCGGCAACCTTCTTCTTTACCATTCCCGGCCCCAAGATGATATGGCAGTTTGGCGAACTTGGTTACGACTACTCAATCAATTATCCGACGGGAACCTCAGAATCCAGGCTGGCACCAAAACCCATCCGCTGGGATTATTACACCAACGAGTGGCGCAGGCATTACCTTAACATCATCTTCTCTGCGCTGGCAGGCCTGAAAACCACAGAACCAGCATTCGAAACCACCGATTTCACGATCGATGCAGCAAATGCCGTGAAAAGGATCATTCTGCGCCACAGCACCATGGATGTAACCGTTCTTGGGAATTTTGATGTAACTGAACAGAGTGTTGTGCCAGGTTTTACAAAGACCGGAATGTGGTACGAATTTTTCAGTGCCGACTCACTGAACATAACGGATGTCAATGCACCTATCCTTTTCAAACCGGGCGAATACCGGCTCTATACGAGCAAAAGAATGCCCAAACCTCAATATACAGGGATGAATGAAACGCCGGGAATGCAGATGCAGGGTGGTGTTTTTGTCTATCCGAATCCCTCCGACGGACTATTTCACTTCGAACTCCTTCTGCCACAGGCCTCCGAAATTTCGTTCAGTGTATACGGCAACCAGGGTCAACTCATTAAATCAGAAGTAAAGGGCCGGTTTCCCGCAGGTCTCCGTTCATTCGATGCCGATTTCCGGTCGGTTGCAGCCAGCCGGCCTGGCCTTTATCTCTACCGGCTCGATGCCGGGACAATTCACACCACAGGAAAATTATTTGTCAGGTAGTATACCTGCTTTGGGGAGTTCATTTTGGTGAGTTCACTTTGGGGAGTTCACTTTAAAAAGCCGGCTCCACTCAACCTCGTAAGCCGAACTGAAAGCCTTGTACCAGGGCTGGTTCCCGGTATACATGCCCACCCTTGCCGCCACCGGATCTTTCGGGTTACTCATAAAATCGACAGCAGCCAGCCTGGTGCCCAATTGCCTCTGCAACTCAGTGGCGCTGCGTTCGGGATAATTCTGAATCCGCATCATCTGCAAAAACCTCAGGGCCATCAGGTAATCTGACTTGCCGAGATAATAACCTGCAGCCCGTTCTGTCAGCAGCGGGTTTTCACGCTGTTCCAGGAACCCGGCGACTGTCACAGGGCTGAGTCCCATCAGGTCCAGACGGTTTTCGGTGTGAATTACGGCAGCATTTTCAAGGTCGGAAATTACCAGGTCGTAAGCCCCCGTTGCGGCATGTGTTGAAGCATCCGACAACTTTTGCTGAAATGCCGCTGCCTGCGTGTACTTTTGGATGGAGTCGATCACCTGTTTCACGGGATACCGGCACTCACTGAGGGTAACCGAAAGGGTTATTGCCTCACGCAAAAGTTCTACGGTTCTGATATAGTTTTTCCCCACGCGCCACCTGTCGGCGCGAATCAGCCTGAGTTCAACCGAGTCGCTGAGATTTCTGCACAACTGCTCCCCGATCCTTTCATTATACCGTGCAGTTGCCTGCATTAAGTCGGGATCGCCGGAGAGTCCGCTTTCAAGCGCAGTCCGCTCAACCTGTGCAAGAAAAATACGGGCCGAATCGAACTGGTTGTTCCATATCTTTTTCTGATTCGACGATAACCGGATGAGGAGCGAATGTTTCATTGAATTGCGGCGGCGCTCCTCCAGTTCAGGATCGGCTGCCATCCCGTATTCGGCAGAAAGCCTCTTTGCCTCATCGAATTTGGACAATGCAAGCGTGAACTGCCGCCGGTCGAGTGAGGCTGAACCCGCATCAAACAACCGGACATACTGAAGAGCTGCGATCAGCGGTGCAAGCGAATCGAGTTTCGACGTAGCTTTTGCATCGGAAACACGCTTGCTCTGCAGTAAAACAGCTGCCCCGAAATAATCAATGGCACTGTCGGCTTCGTTTTGCCTGAGCGATTCCTCAGTGCGTCGCACAAGCTGGTAAAACTGCCCACGCTGCGCCTCCCCGATTTTAAGATCAAGCTCCGGGCGGATTGCAGCCAGACTCCGGGAATCGTACGTCTGCTCAAACGACCGGTAGCACTCCAGGGCTTCCGTATATTTCGACTGCTCGAGCAGCCGGTGACAATCGGCATTACGGATGAAGAAAAGCCGGCTGAAAACCGCCTGGTAGAGCGAATCGGAGCTTATGTAGGAAGATCTTGCAATACGGTATTGCTGCGCCTTGTGAAGATATTCGTCCGCCATCGTCATTTTGCCGGCATCGATGCAACTGGAGGCGATTCCGGCGTAGGAGGAGTAAATTCCATTGGCTGCCTTCGACAATATTTTATCGGAACCCGTTCCGTTTTTAAAAAATGGATTGTTCTCCCTGAAATGAACGGCATTCTCCATGAGCGAAAAAGCATCGGCAAAACGACCCTCATCCATCAGCTGCAGGGAACGCTGCTGGTACGACGAATAAATATGCTTCGAAACAAAGGAAACAAGCGTATCCCGGGCTGCGTCGGGATACATCTTTGCCAGCATGGTCTCCATTACCTGCAGATCATCTCCAAAGGTTCTTGTTGTGTACCACTGGTCGAGGTATTCCTGGTAAATTTTACCATGAATGCCATCCATAAGCTGGGCCCGGTGCACATAGGAGAGCATCCTCCCCGTAAAATAGCCGGCAAGCAAATCCAGGTCTCCCCTCCAGGGTATAGCACCACACTTCAGCAACTCATCGCGGAAAGTAAAATTAACACTTCGCGCATGTTTAAACAGAGGCACGAACTTCTCCATAAATCCTTTCGGATCATATCCTGAGGCAAGCAATCCACCGGGGAAATTCCTGGCATCAATCCGGGCAACGATCTTATCAAACTCCTGCACCTGCATAAAAGCCAAGGGTAGTGAGGCAGGATCATCCAGTACAATACCCTCCGACAGCACCCCCAATGAGTCAAGAATTGCCCGTGAGGCATAATAGTCATTGATAAGCCAGAGCCTGTTCATGAACTTCGCGAGAGCCAGGCTGTCGTAATGAAAAATGATATTCCTCACCATCAGTGTATCAACCCTGGGATCGAAAGCAGGCATCGGACCGGCTACCACAAGACTGTCTCCCGCCCCTACCAGTCTGTCGCGAAAAACTGTCTCGGTAAAACTGGATGTATCCGCCTTGCTTGCCCACTTAAGCTTCAGCTGGACCCTGTCTGGAATCAGCACATCATTTATTGGAAACGAACGGTACCGTGTATCCCCTTCGATACCACGAATAAGAACCAGCAGTTCAAGCTGTGGCCGGCCATCCGCCAGCTTCACAGAAATATCCAGTGAGTACCGTACATGTATCCTTACAAGCCATGGTTGTTTCAGAATATCTTTCGAAATCTCACGGAGGATCGTGTTCCCTGGCTCATATTTGTCCAGGTTGCCTTTTACCCATGGAATGGAATACTGCTGAAGTGAAACCTTGCTGAACACAAATTCCTGTGCCCGGGAAACTGGAGAAAAGCAGATCAGAAAAAGTAACTGAATGAATAGCAGACCGGGCAGTTTCCTCATTGGGTAAGCAGAATTACAGGGAGGCAAATTTACAAACTCTGTAGGTGATAATACCCAGTCATAGGTATTTATCGCTTTTCTCAATTGAATTAATTTTAGACACAATATTTTTCATATTTTTACACAATAAAGAACGTATTAACACCCCAAATCAAGGTTTATGAAACAATTGCCTTCAATCATCCTGAAATTAGCGACCATTTTAATTTTGGTTATAATGATAACCCTTCCCGCCTGCAAGAATGAGGAGAAAAAAGAGGCAACACCTCCCTCCTTCAAGGTGATGGAAATAAAAGGGACGAAAGTCCCGGTTTACCTTCAGATGGTAGGCCAGGCAGTCGGCATACCCACCGTGGAGATCCGCGCCCGGGTTGCGGGATACCTGCAAAACTGGACGTTCAATGAGGGTTCCATTGTACAGAAGGGGCAATCGCTCTTTGCTATAGAGCAGGATGAGTATTTAAATAATGTAAAGTTTTCAGAAGCTGACCTGGAAAACAAGATCGCCGCATGGGAAAAGGCCAAGCTGGATGTTGCCCGTCTTAAGCCTTTGCTGGCAACCAACGCCATCAGTCAGAACGACTTCGACAAGGCAGTCACCACCGAGCAGCAGGACCGTGCCCTGGTTGCCAGTTCGAAAGCCAGCCTTGCCCAATCAAAGCTGAATCTCTCCTATTGTTCCATGGCATCACCCATAACCGGCTATGTTGGAGCCTGCAGCGTGCGCCCCGGGAACCTGGTGGGCAAGGGTGAAAGCACCCTGTTGACGACAGTTTCGGCCGTTGATCCGATTTATGTGGATTTCCAGATGAGTGAAACTGATTATCTTCGGATAATGCGCTATATGGAAGCACATAACTTTACCTTGACCGGCAGTGTTGATTTTTTCAAGGTATACTTAAGCCTGTCTGATAATCAGGCCTACAGTCATGTTGGTAAAATCGACTTCATTGATCGGTCGATAAACTCCCAAACAGGCACCATTGCCTTGCGGGCAGTTTTTCCCAATCCCCAGGGGCTCATCAAGCCAGGCAACTTTACCAATGTGAATCTGGTGTTAATGGAAAATGAGAACGGCATCGTAATACCCCAGGGTGCAACTACTCAGATCCAGGGTAAAAATTTCGCTTTTGTCGTCAGCAATGACAACAAGGTAAACAGATTGCCGATCGTTCTTGGCCGCGGGGTCGGCAATAAATTCATTGTGAATGGCGGACTTAAGATCGGAGACCGCATCATGCTGGAGGGCTTTCAGAAATTCCAGGAAGATATGAAAATATCGCCCGTCATGGTGCCGGATACACTCACCGTTCCGCTGGCGCCGGAAACAATAAAATAGTGAAACTCCTAACTCCTAACTTCTAATTCTTAACTAAACATGTTGCAATCCTTTATAACCCGCCCAATCCTCTCTTCGGTTATCGCGATCCTCATTACGATGGTTGGCTTGCTGAGCATGATGGTACTTCCGATCTCGCAGTATCCCGACGTGGTTCCTCCGACCATTCAGGTTACGGCCTACTATCCTGGTGCCAATGCAGAGGATGTTCAGAAAACTGTTGCCGTACCGCTGGAAGAGCAGATCAACGGGGTCGATAACATGACCTACATGACCTCCCAGTGTGCAAATGACGGTTCGTGCAATATCACGGTCTATTTCGAGGTGGGAACCGATCCCGACATGGCCACTGTGAACGTGCAGAACCGCACACAGCGGGCCATGAACGTACTGCCCGCAGAGGTAGTGCAGGGAGGGGTGATCGTAATGAAAAAATCACCAAGCATTCTTTTGCTCTACGCGCTGGTTACAAACGACACCGCCTACGACACGAAGTTTCTCTCCAACTACCTGAACATAAATATTGTCAATGTATTGAAACGTATCAAGGGTGTTGGCGACGTGACCCTGTTCGGTGGAGATGACTACGCGATGCGTATCTGGCTGAATCCTGAACGTATGGCCGGACTTTCGGTTTCGGTACAGGATGTACAGGCCGCCATAAAGGACCAGAACGTGCAGGCTGCGGCCGGGATGATTGGGAAATCTCCCGCTGCAGCGGGACAGGAGATGTCATTCATGCTCAGGGTACAGGGGCGGTTGGCTGATGAAAAGGAATTTGGAGGTATCATTGTCAAAGCCAACAAAGACGGTTCCATTGTGAGGATGAGCGACATTGCCAGGATTGAACTCGGACTGAAAACTTACGATGCATATGGCAGGTTTGATGGCAAAACTGCTCCCGTGATCGCGGTTTACCAGGCGCCGGGTTCCAATGCCGTGAGTGTGCGAAAGGAGTGCGATGCTACGATGGAAACACTTGCCAAAGAATTTCCCCTGGGAATAGAATACAAGAAGGGCCTCGACACAGTAGAATTTGTGACCGCCTCCATCGAAGAGGTGCTCATTACACTTTTTGAAGCCTTCGTGCTGGTGTTCATCGTTGTATTCATTTTTTTACAGGACTGGCGCGCCACGCTTATTCCTGCGATTACAGTTCCGGTCTCGCTGATCGGAGCGCTGGCAGCCTTCAGTTTCCTTGGATTCTCCATCAACATGCTTACGCTCTTTGCACTCGTTCTGGCAATCGGAATTGTGGTAGATGATGCCATTGTGGTGCTGGAGGCGGTCCAGGAAAAGATCGACTCCGAAGGACTCTCTCCGCTGGAAGCAACCAGGCATACCATGAAAGAAATTACCGGTGCCATCCTCACTATTACCATGGTGCTTTGTGCTGTTTTCGTGCCGGTTTCATTCCTGGGAGGAACCACGGGTGTAATGTACAAACAATTCGCACTGACCCTTATCGCCGCCATTCTGATCTCAGCGCTGCTGGCGCTCACCCTCACACCACCGCTTTGTGTGATGCTCCTCAAGCCCAAAAAAGACAAAAAAGGTTTGCTGGGGAAATTCTTCCGTTGGTTTGACAAAGGGTTTATGAAAACAACCAATGGATATGTTAAAATTGTTGAGAATTTCACCCATCATCTTTACCGTCCGATGATGTTCCTGGGCATTATCCTTGTATTGGTTGTCGTCGTTATGAAATTCCTCCCTTCGGGATTCCTGCCCTCCGAGGATCAGGGGTACTTCTTCATCAACATCAATACGCCAAAAGCATATTCACTCCAGAAGACCGATGCAGTTTCAAAGCAGGTTGAAGCGATGCTTGCAAAACTTGAAGGGGTTGAATCCTATACCATGATCCCGGGTTATTCCATCCTGGATAATTCTGTAAGCACAACCAACGGAATGTGCTTTGTTAAGCTGAAAGACTGGAAGAAACGAGGGAGTAAGGATCTGCATGCAGAGATGCTCATCAAGAAAATCCAGGCAGAAATGAGCACCATACCGGGAGGCATATGTATGGCCTTCAATGCTCCGGCCATCTCCGGTTTGGGAAAAACAGGCGGCCTTGAACTGCAGCTTGAAGATAAGTCGGGGGCAGGTCTTGTGAAAACGGCCGAAGTTGTGCGTAACTTCTACCAGGAATTATCCAAACGCAAGGAAGTTTCCACCATCTTCACTCCGTTCAGGAATGACATTCCTCAATACAAACTCGTTGTTGACAAAGAGAAGGCCAAAACCATGGACATTCCTGTCAACAGCATCTACCAGACCCTCCAGTCTCTTTTTGGCAGCTATTACGTGAACGATTTCAATAAATTCGGAAAGTCGTACCGCGTGATCATCCAGGCCGATGCGATATTCAGGGCCAACAAGGAGGACATCAACAAGGTATATGTGCGGAGCAACAGTGGAAATATGGTGCCGCTCGGCACACTGGTCCAGATCACCGAAACGCAGGGGCCCGATATTGTCAAACGGTTCAACCTTTACAGTTCGGCCGACTTCACCATCGGCATTCCGCCCGGCTCCTCTACGGGGCAGGGTATTGAGGCCGTTAAGGAGGTGGCGGCGAAGACACTTCCTTACGGTTATGGATATGAATATTCAGGGATGACGCGCGAAGAGATCATCTCAGGAGGCCAGGCACCCTATATTTTTACACTCTGTTTCATTTTTGTCTACTTCCTGCTGGCTGCCAAGTATGAAAGCTGGCTTCTGCCGATCCCGGTATTGCTGGCCATTCCGTTTGGCGTCTTCGGCGCATTCGGATTGCAATGGGCGCGCGGTTTGCAGAACAACATTTATGCTCAGATCGGTCTGATCATGCTCATAGGACTCGTGGCCAAGAATGCCATCCTGATCGTGGAGTTTGCAAAACAAAAACACGATGGCGGCCAGCCTCTCTTTGAGGCATCTGTTGAAGGGGCCAAATTAAGGTTCCGGCCGATCCTCATGACCTCGTTTGCTTTTATCCTTGGGGTCGTTCCTCTTATGACCGCCGCCGGAGCAGGCGCCGCAAGCCGGCATGCCCTTGGTACTTCAGTTTTCGGCGGGATGCTCATGGCAACCATCTGCGGGGTTTTGGTCACTCCGGCACTTTATGTTGCTTTCCAGAAGATCGAGAACAAGTTCAAGAAAAAAAGCAGCAAGGAAGTGAAATAGCGAGATAGAGCAAATGTTGTATTCGCTCATCGAACTAATATCGTAAATCGTAAATCGCAAATCGTAAATCGTAAATAAAGATGGTCTATAGATTTCCCAAATTCCCAATCCTTCTCTTGTTGCTGACGGTAGTATTTGCCTTTGGCTGTAAGGTTGGTCCTAAATACGTGCGCCCGACGGTTAAAACAGACAGCCTGTTCAGGTTTGCCAAGAGCGCTGATACAAACAGCATGGCAAATGTCGAATGGATTAGATTGTTCAAAGACACAGTTTTGCAGCGGTTGATAAGGACCGGGTTGCAGAACAATTACGACATCCGGATTGCCTTTGCGCGCATCGAAGAGGCCCGCGCAGCCTTTAAAGTAGCACGCGGACAGCAATGGCCGCAGTTTTCGGCACAGGCAGGAGGAGGCTGGCAGCAGCAGGCAAATTCAGGCGGGGTGGGTAAAGTCATTGAATACAGTACCATTTCAGCTGTCGGGCAGGTAAGCTGGGAGATCGACATTTGGGGGAAACTGAGGCGGTCAAAAGAGGCTGCCCGCGCCAACCTGTTTGCCCAGGAGGCCTATGAGCAAGCCGTCAGGATTACCCTCATCAATGAAATTGTCGCGAACTACTTCAATCTTCTGGAATTTGACAACGAACTTCGGATCACCCGTGAGAATATTATCATCCTGCAAAAATCGCTCGAGTTGGTGCGCAATAAAATGATCGCCGGTACTGCATCAGGATTGGTGGTGGCCCAGGCAGAGGCTCAGTTAGCCCAGGCCATGACGCAGGTTCCGCTCCTGGATATGCTCATCGGTCAGGGTGAGAACTACCTAAGTATCCTCCTTGGAGAACCACCCCATGCGATCAACCGCGGAAACGCCATGCTCGATCAGATCAATGCGCCGGAAATCACTACGCCTGGTGTTCCCGGACAGCTGATACTAAGGAGACCTGACATTATCCAGGCCGAGCAGGTGCTGGTGGCAGCCAATGCCAACATCGGTGTTGCACGGGCCATGATGCTCCCCTCGCTGGGCATCACAGGAAGTATTGGCGCTGCCTTTAATCCGACCAACCTGGTGTATAGTGCACTTGGAAATCTTGTTGCCCCTATTTTCGGCGGCGGACAATTGCGCCAGGGTGTCAAGAAAGCACAGGCACAAAAGGAACAGATGCTCTATTCGTACCAACTGTCGATTATTACCGCGCTCAAAGAGGTCTCCAATTCATTGCTGGAGTACCAGAAGCAGGGTGAAATCGTTGTCAGCCAGCAAACAACCGTAAATGCTGCGCAAACCGCATTCGATCTTTCAAACCAGCTCTATTACGCGGGATATGCCAGCTACCTGGATGTTATCACCGCCCAGCAACTCCTCTTCTCCGCGCAAATTGCCCTGTCAAAGGCCCAGAGTGATGAACTTACTGCCGTGATAAATGTTTACACTTCACTGGGTGGCGGATGGAAGTAGGTTCATGTGCTGATGTGCTGATGTGCTGATGTGCTGATGTGCTAATTTTTAATGCCATGATATTTCTGCAACTTGCTGTTATACTTATCTGCATCTTTATCGGCTCCCGAATGTCGGGGATTGGTTTGGGTGTGATGGGAATGATCGGCCTTCTGATCCTGCTCTTCGTTTTTGGCATGCAGCCATCCGATCCGCCGCTCGAAGTCATGCTTATCATATTAAGCGTAGTAACAGCTGCAGCCGCATTGCAGGCCGCCGGAGGGATGGACTTCCTGGTGAACGTGGCAGCCAAAATACTCCGCAAACATCCCGGTCAGATCACAATTCTGGGTCCCTTGGTCACCTATTTTTTTACCCTGTTCGCAGGTACCGCGCATATCTCTTATTCAATCCTTCCAATTATTGCAGAGGTTGCCACGAAAGCACGTGTGCGGCCGGAAAGGGCATTAAGCATGAGCGTCACAGCCGCCCACATGGGGATCACGGCGAGCCCTGTTTCTGCCGCTTCTGCTGCCTTACTCACTGTTTTGGTTGCAAATGGAATTAAACTGGCTGATATCCTTATGGTTTGCATCCCTTCCACGCTGATCGGTGTGATCGTAGGCATCCTTTTCGTGCTTAAACGGGGCAAGGAACTTGACAAGGACCCTGATTTCCTCGAAAAAATGAAAGATCCCGCATTTGCAAAGAATATTGATGCCGAACAAAACGATTCATCGGTCTCACTGAAGCCCGGTGCCATAAAATCGGTTGTCATCTTTTCTCTTGCTGTACTGGCTGTCGTCATCCTCGGAGCTTTCCCGTCGCTGATCCCGGACTTCCCCAAAACCGATGACTTTGTCAGAACCTTTGCATTGAACGACTCCGGGCAGGTTCAGATCCCCTCCATGATCATGATGATCATGCTGGCTGCTGCAGGACTTATCATTCTTTTTGCCAATACCACGGCAGCCCAGGTTACCAAGGCGAGCCTTTTCGCTTCTGCCGGACAGGCTACCATTGCAGTTTTCGGCGTGGTCTGGATGAGCGGAACTTTCATGGACCACAACTATGCGCTTATCAAAACTACCCTGGGCGACCTGGTAACAGCTTATCCCTGGTCATTTGCGTTTGCACTGTTCATACTGAGCATCTTACTCTTCAGCCAGGCTGCAACTACCAAGGCGTTAATGCCATTGGGGTTAGCGCTGGGCATGGCCCCTGCCTACCTTGTCGGGATCTTCCCTGCGGTAAATGGTCATTTTTTCATCCCCGGTTATCCTACCCTGCTCACTGCCATCCAGTTTGACCGCACAGGCACCACCAAAATCGGTAAGTATGTCCTGAATCACAGTTTCATGCTGCCAGGACTTGTAACAACGGCTTCCGCGGTTATCGCAGGCTTGATACTTCAATCAATAATTTTATGATAATCATTATCAATTGTCAATTACCACATAGATAACTAATTGAAATTTACATGAAAACAATCCGGACAACATTATTAATTGTAACAGCTCTTTTCCTGGGATTGAGTTCCTATGCCCAGTTCCGGACGGAAAAAGACCTGCTTGGAGAAAAGCAGATTCCGGCCGATGCCTATTTTGGAGTACAAACAGCCCGCGCCCTGGAAAATTTCCAGGTTAGCGGTGTAAAAACAAATTTCTACCCCGATTATGTCAGGGCCTATGCCATGGTAAAACTGGCTGCTGCCCGGGCCAACACCGACATCGGGCGAATGAGCAAAGAGAAACTGGATGCCATCGAAAAAGCCTGCAAAGCCGTGATTGACGGCAAATACCATGATCAGTTCCTTGTCGACCTCTACCAGGGTGGTGCCGGAACCTCGGCCAATATGAATGCCAATGAAGTGCTGGCAAACATTGCCCTTGAAATGAGCGGACATAAAAAAGGAGAGTACCAGTTTATCGAACCTCATGATGACCTGAACATGGGTCAGTCGACTAACGACGTTTATCCGACTGCCATTCATGTTGCCCTGTTATTGCATAATGACAAACTTATTAAGGAAGCGCAATTGCTCTCTGATGCCCTTCATAAAAAAGGAGACGAATTTAAGAACATGCTGAAGATGGGCCGCACCGAAGGTCAGGATGCCGTGCCCATGACCCTCGGCCAGGAGTTCCATGCCTTTGGTTTCCAGCTGGATGCCGAAATTAAAGGACTTCGCTATTGTGAAGCGTATTTGTACGAAGAGAACATGGGCGCCACCGCCATTGGAACAGGCATTACAGCATCCCCGGGCTATGCCGAAAAATGTGCTGTTCACCTTGCTGAAATTACCGGAAAACCGATGGTTTTGCACCCTGAACTCATTGCCGCCACTTCAAGCATGCAGGGATTTGTCATGTATTCATCGGCAATTAAAAGCCTGGCCGTGGCCCTGTCAAAAGTAGCCAGCGATTTGATCTTTCTTGCATCAGGCCCCCGCACCGGTATTTTTGAAATCAACCTGCCCGCTCTGCAACCCGGGTCGTCTATTATGCCCGGAAAAGTTAATCCGGTAATGCCCGAATTGCTGAATGAAGTATGTTACAAAGTGATGGGCAACGATGTCACCGTCACAATTGCATCCTCCAACGGGCTCCTCCAGCTCAATGCCTATGAACCTGTTGTAGCCATTGCCATCATGGAGTCGCAGGCGATCCTCTACAAAACAATGCCTTTGTTCAGGAAAAACTGTATCGATGGCATTACCGCCAACGAGGATGTTTTAAAGCATTATATGGATCGCAGTGTTGGTATAGTTACTGCCCTGAATCCCGTCCTTGGCTATGAGAAGACCACCGAACTCGCCAAAGAGGCCCTCCTGGAGAACAAGGGCATCCTGGAACTGATAAGAGAGAAGAAATTACTGACAGAAGAGCAGATTAAGGAATTACTGGATCCTGCCAGTCTTACCAAACCGAACCAGGATCCGAATAGAGAATAATAGTTAATTAATAAACTAAAACTCAAATCTTATGAAACCAGTTACAAAACAATTAAGCAACATCCTCGTAATTATGGCGCTGATGGTAAGCATGCTTACCTACGGACAGACAAAGAAATTACCGAATATCGTCATCCTTGCAACCGGAGGCACCATTGCCGGGGCAGGTGCAAGTTCAACCGGATCGGCCTATACCTCCGGACAGGTTAAAATTGAGGCGATGATCGATGCCGTTCCGAATATCCGCACACTGGCTAATTTAAAGGGAGAACAGCTTGCCAACGTGGGGTCACAGGACATGAACGTGAAGGTATGGCTCGATCTGGCAAACCGCATCAACGAACTGTTGAAAAGCAATGATTGTGATGGTATTGTAATTACCCACGGAACCGACACCCAGGAGGAGACGGCGTTTTTCCTGAATCTTACTGTGAAGAGTGACAAACCAGTTGTTTTAACCGGCTCCATGCGCCCTTCGACGGCCCTGAGTGCCGATGGCCCCCTCAACATGTACAATGCCGTAGCCCTTGCTGCCAGTCCAAAGGCTAATGGTTATGGCGTGATGGTCGTAATGAACGACGAGATCCACTCTGCCCATGCAGTAAAAAAAATGATGAGCACCCCGGTTCAGACTTTCCAGTCGCCTGATGAAGGCATGATTGGAACCGTGATCTTTGGTGATGTGCAGCTTTTTCATAAACCACACAGTCTGAACACCACAGCAAGCGAATTTTCCGTTGAAGGTGTGAAGGAACTTCCCCGTGTCGATATCGTTTATGGCTGCGCCGACATGTCGCCCGATCTGATCGATATCATGATTAAGGCCGGTGCCAAAGGGATTGTGATTGCAGGCGTTGGCGACGGAAATATGAATGCAGGAACCCTTGAGGCCGCCAAAAAAGCGACCAAAGCCGGGATACCGGTGGTAAGGGCTACGCGTGTGCCCATCGGGGCGGTACTGATCAACGGCGAAGTTAATGACAAAGAATTCGGAACACTCTGTTCTGATGAACTCAACCCACAGAAAGCCAGGGTGCTCTTAATGCTGGCCCTGCTGAAGAAGCGCAGCTGGGACGATATGCAGAAACTGTTCATCGAATATTAACCGACAAAACTGGTTCCTCATGAAACAATTCTGTTCGATTTTAGGTTTGCTGGCGATTCTGATCCTGCCCTCCTTTCTCTTTGCCCAGAATCACGAACCGCAGGTTGGCGATACAACCTATTATAAAACACTGATACCTGAAGAAAAACAGGGTCTTCTGAAAAATGTCAGCATGATCGCCAACATGCGATTTGCCTTACGGAATGAATTCTATGACGGGGAGTTTACAAAGACCCGCTTTACCATGGAGCAGTTCAGGATGGAAATCCGCGGCCAGGTTCACAAGAATATCTATTTCCGTTTTCGCAACCGCTTCACCAAAACCCAGGATCCCCAGTCGATGGATAACCTTAGCCACTCCATCGACCTGGCCTATGTCCGTTTCGATGTGTCGAAAAAATTCAGTATAACAGCCGGAAAAATGTGTGCCGACTGGGGAGGCTTTGAATTCGATGCAAACCCGATCGACATATATGAATATTCCGACATTATAGAGATGGCTGATAATTTTCTCACTGGTGTCGGGGTAAGCTACCAGGTGCATAAAAACCATTCGTTTACGCTCCAGGCGCTGAATTCGAGGACCAGTTCGTTTGAAGAAATATATGGCCCCCAACCGAATAAAGTGGAATCAAAAGTCCCACTGGCCATCGTTGGTAACTGGCGAGGAAGTTTTTTCGGGGGAAAGTTCAATACCATCTGGTCATATGCCATCCACACCGAGGCAAAGAATACATTTATGAACTATGTTGCCCTGGGTAATCAACTTCGTCTTGGAAAATTCTCCGTGGAATATGACTTCAAGTGGAGCAATGAGGACCTCGACCGTACGGGTATTGTAAGCGCCACAATTCCAGATTCGCTCTATGCCTATGCAGTTCAGAACACACTCTACTACAGCCATTGGCTGCAATTGTCGTACAGGGTAAGTCCGCTGATAAATCTCGCATTTGTCGGCATGATTGATTATGCAAACTGGGACAGCGATGCAGATCCTGAAAAAACAACCAATCAGATCAGAACCGCATATGGCTTTATACCTACCGTTGAGTTCTATCCTTTCAAAGCATATAACCTCCGGTTTTTCGTAAACTATGTGGGAAGGATATATGAATATTCTGATTATGCATTTAAACGTTTCGGAGCTCAAAACTACTACACAGGAAGGTTCAGTATTGGTTTTGTGTCGCCACTCGGAATACTTTAAAGCGGCAATCAAATATGGAGAAGACTGATTCGAAACGGAAAAGATCGATCATTTCCTTTGTACTTTCCTTTGTTATCGCACTGGGATTAACTTTCCTGCTAAAGGAACCCTCATTCACCGATTCACAGGTTTATGTACTCTTTCTCCTCTTTTTTGCCATCGGCCTGTGGATTACGGAGGCCATCCCTCCTTTTGCCGTTAGTCTTTTCATCATAGCCTACCTTGTATTCACACTGGGAAACCCATATTTGAACTCTGCACCGGAGAATATCGATAAATATGCGCAAACATTTTCCAGCAGTGTTATCTGGCTTCTGCTCGGAGGGTTTTTCCTGGCTGCAGCTCTTACCAAAACAAAGCTGGACGAGACCCTCTTCAGGCTAACACTGAAAGTGTCGGGAACTAACCCAAGGCACCTGCTCATAGGCTTAATGTCTACAACAATGGTTGCTTCGATGCTTATGTCGAACTCTGCTACCACTGCTATGGTGATTGCAGCCGTTATGCCCCTGCTTACCTCTTTGGGAAAAAACTCAGGGTTCGCGAAAGCACTCCTGCTTGGTATTCCGATTGCCGCTTCTATTGGCGGCATGGCAACAATTATCGGGACTCCTGCCAATGCCATTGCCGTGGGTGCGCTGGCGAATGAAAACATCAGCATCAGTTTTACAGATTGGATGATATTTGGCACTCCTGTCGCCATTCTTCTAACCACGATCAGTTGTTTTGCGCTGATCAGGATCTATGTAAAGGACAAGACCCCGATATCCCTTGCGTTCCTGGAAAATCACAAAGAGAACTCATCCCGTGAATTTATCAAGCAGCGGCGCCTTGTTCTTGTAATCCTCATTATTACGGTCATTTTGTGGCTGACCTCTTCCATGCACGGATTGACAGTTGCCTCGATTTGCGCGATTCCGCTTGTATTCCTGACCCTTACCCGCATCCTTACAGGAAAGGATATCCAGAGCCTGCCATGGGATGCACTTTTATTGGTTGCCGGCGGATTGTCACTTGGGATTGCCCTTGAGCATACCGGCATATTAAACCATTATGCGCAGAAACTGATAACCATGGATATTAATAGTACTGTACTGATATTCATCCTCGCTTTTCTAACCATGATGGTCTCTAATGTCATGAGCCATACCGCAGCAAGTACCATCATGATCCCTCTCGGCATTACGCTCCTGGTTGCATTCAAACTGGATGTGGCTGTGATTGTCGCCCTATCGGCATCCACAGCCATGCTCCTTCCTGTGTCAACACCACCAAATGCCATCGCATACAGCACCGGGCTGATCGAACAAAAAGACTTCCGGGTCGGGGGAATCCTGGTTGGACTGGTTGGGCCGGTCCTGGCAGTGATCTGGGTACTGCTGATTACCTGATTTTTACTTTTCCGGCTTATTCTGAACCCTTTCGCGAGGCAAACTTTCCGATAAGGATACCGATGACGGTTGCAATATAGAGCTGTCCGGAAACCGTGATGAAAGTTGCCAGCGACCGGGTGTAGGGCTTCAGCGGAAGAATATCCCCGTAACCGAGGGTCCCCATGGTTACAAAACCAAAATACATCGATTCACTAAGGTGTGCCGTTGCATCCTCACTTCCGGTATCTTTCAGGACAATGTTGAAGGCTTCATGGTCCCGCTGGATGATGGCGGCGATCAGCAACGAAAATATGATCCCCAGGAGGAGGTATCCGCTGATGGAAGAGATGATAACCCGCGCTGACACCACCCTTGGCATTGCCATCTGTCGCATCAGGGAAACCATAACGAATAAAAAAAACAGGACATTCAGCCCCCTGGAAATATCCTGCATTCCCTCCCATGAAAGGAGGCCCGAAATCCATTCCATAGCGAAAGCTGCCAGGGATAAAAAAAGCATGTAAAGGGGCCGCTTATCCATCGATAAAATACCGGAGATGAAGATCAGCGTAAATCCGATTTTAACAGGTAATCTTCCCCAGGAGGGAGGAAAAACGGGAATAATGAATGCGCAGAAGAAAACAGTTATTCCCAGCGCTGCATCCCAGGTGAGGATCGATTTAAGGGATTTTTTTTTCATTGCATTATAATTTCTAGACTGTTGAAAGCCTGACTATTTGTTAGCAAAGTAGTATCTCCAGTCAAAATAGACCCTGACTCCGAGAAACCAGATAGTTTTTAATTTCACGGCAGGCGCATTGGCAGGTTCGAGCATCGTGACTGAACCGGGGATGTCACAACCGAAATTGAATTGTACGGCAAGGCTTGTGCTCTGGTTTACTGTGAAACTTCGGAACGGGCGGTATTCAAAGAAAGGAAACTCAAGCTGCCATGAGCGCATAGAGATTAATGAGGCTGCTCCTTCGCCCCGGCCTGGATCCGGGATAACCATGGGTGAGCCGCCAAGGATGAAGCCATTGTAAGTAACTCCGATCTCCCGGCCCAGGATGAACTGAAACCTCCCGATGGAAGAGACCAGGCCGGTTTGCCACGGAATGATGCCCCCCTGGCCCGCTGAAGCCACCATCTTATTAAAGCTTTCTTTTGAGGCCAGATAAACAATCGGTCCGGCTAAAAGGAGGTCGCCTGGTATCAGGAAATAGGGCATCCTGAACCTGAAATAAAAGGCATCCCTGCTGGAAATAACGGATATAACAGAACCGTAGGGGGAATTTTTAGGGTCGTAATTATATTTTACGGTAGAGGGTCCGTCGATACGGTACCCAAGGTCGAGAAAAACAAGGCCGTCGCCCGACTCATTCAAAACCCCCTCCATACCCAGGCCGATATGAATGGCAACATCCAGACCCGGCACAGCCCCGATCGTCTGCTGGTCCAGGCCAAACCCACCGTTTAATATATTAAGTCTGACCGCCGGAGCAAACCCGATAAAGGCTCCGAGTTCTGAACGAAACCTGGGAATTTCACCATCACCTGTTGCCAGTCCGGGCATAGGAGTTGTGAACAGGACCTGCTTGAACATGTCTCCGAAGGCCGGATCACCTTTCCGGGAAGGCATGTGAATCGCCCTGGCAATGTTGAATGAGTCGGGAGAAAAATATCCTAAACGATCATTGAAAGCCGAAATTTTGTTTGAATTGGCTACTGCCTCCAGTACCTGCTCAAGACTCTGCCGAACGGTCTGGGCAGCCCTGTCGGCATCTTCCGGACGCATCCAGGCATCGCCTTTGATCACCAGGCGGTCGCCATTCCAGGTCGAAACCTCCAGCCCGTGCTCATCATAGTAATCATGCGTTCCTTTGCGAAGGGACGCATTGCCCCATACTCCTGCCACATGGCCCGATGCAAAGGCATCCTCCAGGAAATGTACGGCAAATGCTTCATCGGCCAGTGCCGACAATGCCATTGCTGAGCGTTGTTCCTGTGTGAGCCCCTCCCTCATCACTTGCTGTGCCTTGAACAAGGCACTCGTATGATACCACCAGTAGGTTCCGATGAGGTTGACTTCACTGCTGTCTTCTTTAATACAATACAGCATATATGGCATCACCTTTGTCTGGACATCAGGCCGGGCCAGCATGAAATGAACGTTGTTTGCTCCTGCACGTGTAACATATTCGGGATCGGCACGCAACAGTTTGATATCTGAATCTCTGAGGTACATCTCAATATCACTTCTGGTCTTTGATTTCGCAATTCCCAGCTTCAGTTTGGCAGTAATTTCAGCAACATCTAGTATCCAGTCCGTTTTGAGAATATTATATACCATATTTTGCGCCGAGGTGGAATGATCGCCGGCAATTCCGGGCCAGGCAGCATAATCAAGGTATTTTACCCCGGTAGTCTGCGCAGGATCGATTACAGAAACGTACAATCTTGACTCGTAACCGGCTCTTGCCAGTGCATATATCCGGTCGAGAAGGGCACGATGATTTGAGTCCAGCTTCTGGATGGCAAGCAGCATGATGTCCCTGTGTTCGGGATAGATCCAGGCGGATCCCTGAAATTGAATGGCTGAAGTCAGGAGCAGAACCAGAATGACTTTTTTCAGCATGATCTGACTGATATAAGGGTGAAAATGACTGATCAGATATTCTCCAAAAGTACCATTGACACTGAAATAAAAAATCCGAGAACAGTGAAAACACCGGCAAGTTTGCCTCCGTGTTCATAAGCTTCAGGGATCATCGAGTTGGCAAGCATCATCAGGATGGCTCCTCCTGCAAAAGCCTGGATAAACGAAAGCCATTGATCAGATGCCCCGCTAAAAAGGCTGAAACCAGCTACGGTCGACAGGGAGCAAACCAATGAAATAACAAGCCAGAGCAGGATTATTTTTTTCTTACTCCAGCCACCTGCCTTCATTCCTGACGAACCTGCAATGGCTTCAGGCAGGTTGGAAACAAAAACCGCGACAAGCATGGCCAGGCTAACAGTGCCACCTTCGAAAATCCCAAGACCGATAACGATCGACTCCGGTATCCCGTCGAGGATGATGGCCAGTACCATGGGTACCACAAGCCCTGATTGCTTGGCGACACCACTTTTCATACGGTTGCCGGCGCCGAATTTTCCGATAAGCATGTCAGCAAAATAAAAGGTGGCGGCCCCGGTAAAGAAACCAAATGCCGGAAACCCGCTTAACCTGGCGATTTTCACAGATTCAAAGATCAGTTCATAGGATATGGCAGAGATCAATGTCCCGGCACCAAATCCCATGATAATTCCAATGGTTCTCCTGCTTAATGAAAAGCGGGAAGCAATAAATCCCCCAAGCACCAGGGAAGAGGTTGCAAGCAAACCCCATAAAAAAGCGTTCAGCATCCTAAATCGTTTTAATTCACTAACAAACATAATAAAAGAAACCGTTCGATCATAATATCTTTTTTCAATATCTTTAACCTCTTATCTGGCCTGCCGGTTAGGAAATCGTGCTTTATCTATAAATCAGACACCTCTCCACTCATGAAACGGCTCACTTTGCTCTTCCTCATCACCTTAAGCATCTCCCACAGCTTTTCCCCTGCCTTCGCCCAGGATGATGCAGACAGCCTGACTGAAGAAATCAAAACAAACATCTTTAACAGGTTCAAACATTTTACGGTTGGATTTTATGTGGATGCTTATGTTAATATGGAATTGGATCGCAGCATTGATACATCCAATATTGTTCCCCTCTTTGCCAACTGCCCAATGACTGACCAGATCAGACTTAATGTGGCTGCCATCGAAATGTTTTACGATGCGGAAAAAGTAAGGGGTAAATTGCAACTGCAGTTTGGTGATGCACCAAACCTTCTGGCAGCTCCCGAAAAACAGTGGATCAAGAACATCCGGCAGGCAGCAATTGGTTTCAGGATTACAAAAAATTTGTGGATGGATATGGGTTTTATGTTCACTCCGGTTGGCTGCGAATCAGCATGGCCGGTGATCAACGTTATCAGCACAGCGTCGCTGTGCGCCTATTTTGAACCGGGAGCCGTGCTGGGCGTCAAGTTCTCCTATAAATTTTCCGATAAAGTCAATGGCGGATTTATGTTCGGTAATCCCTATTCTCTTGCCTACCAGCAGACCAATCACCTCTCGGGTATCCTCTTTATTAACTACATGCCATTGAAAAACCTCACCATCTCCTATAACAATCTGTTCGGCAACCAGGCTTTACGAAACGGAGAGATAGATAATAACCTGCTGTACAATGACATTCTCATAACCTACGACCCGCTCAAGAACCTAAACCTGATGGGGCAGTTTGACTTTGCCTTTCAATCCAACTCAAGGAGAGCTCCCGATACAACTAAAATTGCCTCGATGTGTTCCGGCTGGATTCAGTGCAGGTTCAGCTTTCTGAAGCATTTTTCCATTTCAGGACGATATGAATATTTTCACGATCCTGATGGTTTCCTTTCCGGGCCTTACAAATACGAAGGAAAAACAACCGGGTTATCAAATAACGGTATGTCATTCAGTCTCGAATATAAACCTGTCAGGATCGCTTACATGCGGATGGAGTATAAATACCTTCATGCCAATCAGGGAAATAATATGTATTATTCCAAAACAAGCGATTATCTTAACGTAATCGTCTTTACCACCGGGGTCAGGTTTTAGCGATTTTACCCGAAAGAACAAAGGATTTCTTAGAAGGTATAGCCGATTGTGAATACCGCACTCCAGTCATTGAGCGCCGTTCCGCCTCCTGCCGGCTTACTGTCGTAATCATCATAGAAGGAGACACCCAGGAAAAAATCCCTGAAGATCTCATACTTTACCGACAAGCTATACTCTAACCTCAATCGCTGTGAGATGGTCAGACTGGGAAACAGGCTGATATCGGTGGAGATATTGATTTTGGGGTGCCTGTGCTGCAGCCAGGTAAATTTCATCGACACCAGCCCTTCTGCATTGTTCGAGAAGCTGACCGAATCGGTTGGTTTTTCACGGTTAAGCAAAAGTCCCGCCATGATATACAACCTTACAGGATTTGTATGCACGATATCATATCCTGCGCCTAAACCGATCTGCACCCGGTAATCCAGGTCAAGCTCGGTATTCTTCTGATACTTACCACCAAATCCGCCCCACCAGCGACCCTGAAAAAAATGGCTGTAATCCAGGCTTATGTCATTCTTCCTGGTAATAAGGAGGGTATCCTCGGTCTCCTGCTCACTGAACATCATATTGAGCATAAAGGAAATAAGGTCCTTCCTTGCCCTGTAATTAATCTCGCTGTTCAAAGAGTACTGAAATGTACTGGTCGATTTATAATAACTCACTCCCAGGTCAACAGAACCATAGAACTTCTTCCAGAACCGGTTGCGGATCAGAGTTATCTCCACAATATCCTGCAGTGGTTCGATGACTGTATCGTTTGAGATTACAACGCCAATGCTCCCGGGGGCAGTTGCCTTAACGACAGATCCATAATAACTGAAGCCGGTTTTTTTTACAACCTCAAAATACTTTTTTGACCAAACAGTACCTACCTTATCATATTCAATACTTAGTTTTCCAAGTCCTTCGGTACTCAGGGTAAAAATACCACCGCTGAATTTCTTAAGTTCGCCGGTCAGCCTGTCGCCGTTTTTCAGATAGATGGTATCATCCTTCTGCGCCTTGAGTGCCAACTGAAGCAGGCAGAATAAAGCTAACAAGAAAACCGTTCGCAAGGGAGTTTTTAACATGATCATTGGATATTCTATAAATGCGCCAGCGGGCATTTACCTCACAACAGGAAGATAACAAAGATAATTATTATTGAAAACGGATGGTGGAACCATGATAATTATGCATTATATTTGTTGTGATTGAGTAACAACCAAAAACAAGAAACCATGAAAAAACTTTTTACCCTTGCGCTCTGCCTGATCTTTACATCAGGTATGATATTCGCTCAGCAAACTGACAAACAGCTGAAAAGCGAGCTTCAGGACAAAGCAATCAAAGAGGCCAGGAAAGAGGCCAAAAGACTTTCGAAGGAGGGCTGGAAAGTAAGTCCGGGCTCACTTCCCATGGAAAAACTGATCGAACAATCCTGGATGAAACAGGTAGCCGAAGACGAAAACGGTGTTGCCAAATACATAACCGCCGACGGTAACGGTGTAGCAGACACCAAATCGGTAGCCGAAGCTCAGGCCATCGAATTTGCCAAACTTCAGCTTGCCGGAACCATCGAATCGAACATCGCCTCGATCGTTAAGGGCAATCTTGCCAACTCACAGGAAACCATGGCCGATGCAACCAGTGTGACTGAAATCGTGCAGTCGTCCAAAAACATAATCGCGCAGCAGATGGGATATGTCAACCCCAGTTTTAAACTTTATCGCGACCTCAAGGATAAAAAGGTTGAAGTACAGGTGCGCATTCTCTATGAAACCAGCCAGTCGGTTGCCATTGCCAAGAAAGCCATCAGGAAAGAGCTGAAGGAAAAACTGAAGAAGACCGACGAAGAGGTGGATAAACTTTTACTGGAACCTGGTAAATAGGCAGTAGGCAGTAGGCAATAGACATTAGGCTTTAGGGATCATGAAAAGGGTTTTGTTTTTGATGCTGATGTTCCCACTCCTGGCGTTTGGCCAGGAGGTGCGCATCGTCAACACGGATGGGGAGGCACAGGTTGAATTTCCCGACAACCGTTCACTGCAGCAGGTACAGCAGGAGGCTTTGGAAAATGCCCAGGTCAATGCGCTGGAAAAGGCATTCGGCAGGGCTATTATTGAAGGGAACTCCACCTACATGAAAAACCTTTCCACTGGCAAGCAAACCCAGACCAGCACGGTGTTCAACATGATCGCCAATACCTATGTAAAAGGAGAAGTTATCGAGATCCGGAGCAAGAAGTTTGAAGAGATCGAAGGTACAGCAGTCATAGACGGGAAAAAGAAAAAGATCAGGGAGATCAGATGTACCGTCGAGGTGAAGGCCCGCGAACTTTCCGATGCAACCCCCGATTTCGATGCTTTTCCTTTGGGATGCCTGAACGCCGGATGCCGGAAAACCGAGTTTAAAGACAACGAACAGCTCTACCTCTATTTCAAAAGCGGCTCAGCCGGGTACCTTTCCGTCTTTCTCGACGACAGCAAAATCGCCCAGTCGCTTATCCCTTACCAGTCGATGCCGAAAAAATACGAAAATGGTGTTCCGATAGAAGCGAACAAGGAATACTTTCTCTTCTCCCGCGAGCTTGCGTATACCTACTTCGAAACCAGGTCGGTAACCGACGAAATAGTCTGTGCCGCAGAATCAACACTCGACCAGAACCGGATGTTTATCGTTTTCAGTAAAACACCCATCGAAAATCCTGAACTCCGGGCCGGACTCAACTCGCAAACTCTCACCGATTTTGAAAAGGACAAGGGATACAGGGTTCCCAAAGCTCTCGACTCCGAAGACTTCCAGAAGTGGCTTATCAAAAGCAGGATCCGGAAACAGGATCTGCGCGTTCAAATAATCGACATCACCATTACAAAATAAAACAGATTAATTCGTCAGCTATGAAACTACATGTAAAATTCCTCCAGATGACGGGGTTGTTGCTTTTGATTTTTACTGCAACCTCCTGCAAGAAAGATTTTGAAAGGCTTCTTGCCGTTCAAACCACCGGAATAAACAGAACAACCTATACTGTTTCCGGTGCCGTTACCGATGTTGGCGAAAGCACTCCATCCTACGGTTTTTGCTACGGAACAACACCGAACCCGTCATTAACCGATGCGGTGGTCACGCTGGGAAAGACTTCAACCCCGAAAACCTTTCAGAAAACACTGACGGACCTTTCTCCGGGAAGCACCTATTACGTAAGGTCATATGTGAAGGGAGAACAGGGAACAGTTTATGGAGAGGTGCTGTCATTCGAAGTTACCGGGAATGAGGTGGAGTATATTTACGACGATGGCACAATCGACTACGGCTGGCGGATCAATGCGGGGTATAGTGCCCGGATGGGCAATTATTTCCCTGTTGGCACATACGGGGCAATACGGAAGATAAGCATCTATTTCAGGAACGCGGATGGTCATGGAAGCGATCAGCTTAGTATTGATGTATACAATTCGTCGCAGACCCTGGTTGGCTCAACGATTCTCTTCACACCTC
>CAYHCQ010000016.1:0-15440 GCA_964355115.1 uncultured Prolixibacteraceae bacterium
CGGACGATCTGCACGGAGTTGTCGGCCTGACAGATCGGTAAGAACAACTGTAAAAACTTCACCGGATGTACCGGTAATATATGTATTGATCCTGTTTTTGGCAGGATTCGGGTAAACAGAAACATGCATGACATCAGAGATATTTTCAGAGATACCCACGCCGGCTACCTTCTCCTTCATAAAGGAGATTTTTCCTGTTGAGCCGCCAGCAAAACTGGTGAAATACAATTTATATATATCTCCACTTTTAGCCCTTATGAAGTAGACAGATGAATCAACAATATCGTAGGTGTAACTTGCATTTAACACCTTCCAGTTCCAGCCAATGGCCGACCGGGTAGAATCCCAGGTTCCTGCACCCCAGTCAGAGTAAGTAAGAGCTACAGGTATAAAATTTTTCACTTTTACACCATCGTTGCTAAGAACTCCGGTAACCGGATAGGGTGAGCCATCGGGTTGTATGGACATGTACTTGGTAAAAACAATGTCCCAGTCTGCCTTGGGAGCTTCAAACATGATCTTTTCATTCGTTTGAATTGAGTACCCTACGTAATCATAGGCACCATCGGCTGAAAGATTAAGCTGAATCTCCTGCGGCTCAGAGCCATCGAGGTTGGCGTAACGAAAGAGAAAGGTCGCTGCTGCGGAGAATTTTTTCACAATCCATAGCTTCTTGAAATTACCATTACGCAGTTTGATCACATAGATCGAGTCGGCGGTGAGGTCGTGGGTTACACTGTTATAGATACCCCAGCCGTAATCCGGGTGCACGGTTGCATTGCGCGAGAAGGCTCCGTTTTCCCAATCATTCGGATCATTGAACATCCTGGTCCAGCTTGAAAGGCCGGCTGTATCAACACTGCTCCAGCCGGCTGTATCTGAATTCGGATAGGTATAAAGAACCACACCGGTTCCATCGTTGGTGATAATTCCCGAACTCATAACATTTGTACGGAAGGCTATGTCCCACTGATTTCTCAGGGAGGAGAGAACGCTGCCGTCGGCCATGCTGTAGTAAACTTCATTTGCATAACCTGGCGACATCACAACCGTGTCGCTGGCTGCCGATTGCTGGGCTTTGGTAACCTGTGAAAACGAAGATATGGCAAGGGTAATAAGGACAATAATAGCAGTGGATAGATTTTTTCTCATGACCAGTAGATTAGAAGTTAAATATTAAGGATTTGTGGATTTAAAATAAAAACAGGAAAAGGGAGATGGAAATCCGGCGTCAGAATTTCAGTTATCTGCAGGCAGTATACAATAGAATTGAAAGTATAAACCCAGCTTAGGTTGATTTTCCCTGAAACTGAAAACCGGCGGAAATTAAGCTAACGGAGGAGCCCTGAGTCCGGCTGAACATGCCGGTATCCTGAAAGGAATGGTTTGCGAAAGATCGACATTGATAAAGATGCCTGTTCCGCTGCTGTGACGCACGCATTCGACAATGGAGAGCATGTCGCAACCGTGTGTCAGTTTTTGAATGGTGGTATTACTTTTGTATGACTGGGAGATAACAAATGTCTTCCCGGATTCATCAACATCCCTTTTGATGCCGACAAATTGAGGGATCAGCGGTTTGCCCCAGATTTTATACTGGTGGAAATTAATAAGTGAGCCCAGGCAGATGATCGCCACGGCGAATGCCGTTGCGAAGATGTATGAAACCGTAAATAGACCCCTGTGCCTGATCATCGATTGATAATTCTTTAACAAATGCAAAATTACATATTTTTTCAAACCCCCGACAACCTAACAATTTTTTTTCGGTGAGTTATTCACATTTTGTTAATATCATCCCAGATATGCCTTCAATAATTTACTGCGCGACGAATGTTTAAGCCTGCGAATCCCCTTCTCCTTTATCTGACGCACCCTTTCGCGGGTAAGGTCAAACATGGAACCGATCTCTTCAAGGGTAAAACTATGAGCCACACCGATCCCGTAAAAAAGATTGATTATCTCCCGTTCTTTATCTGTCAGGGTGGAGAGTGATCGCTGGATCTCCATGGAAAGCGATTCCCGGATAAGCCCGTCATCAGTTTCAGGTGTATCTTCATTAACAAAAAGATCAAGAAGTTTTGTCTCTTCATCCTGATCTATCGGGGCATCCATCGAGACAATCCGTGTCGCCATCCTGATCGTTTCTGCCACTTTGCGTTCGGGCAGTTCCAGTTCAACCGCCAATTCGTCCAGCGACGGAGGCCGTTCAAACCTTTGTTCAAGTTTTACGCTGGCTTTTGACATTTTGCTGATCGAGCCAACCTGGTTAAGTGGAAGTCTCACAATCCGGGCTTGTTCTGCCAACGACTGAAGTATCGACTGGCGGATCCACCAGACAGCATAGGAGATGAATTTGAATCCTCTGGTTTCATCAAACCGGCGTGCAGCCTTGATAAGTCCAAGGTTGCCTTCATTGATCAGGTCGGGAAGACCCAGCCCCTGATTCTGGTACTGCTTGGCAACTGAAACCACAAAGCGCAGGTTGGCCCGGCAGAGCTTCTCCAATGCCGGCTGGTCACCCTGCTTTATGCGTTGGGCCAGGTGCACCTCCTCATCAGCAGAAATCAGCTCTTCCCGGCCAATATCAGTAAGGTACCTGTCGAGCGAGGCGGTTTCACGATTCGTTATTGATTTTGATATTTTAAGTTGTCGCATGTTGCTTTTTCAGAAGAAATCCGCACCATTAAGGTACGAAATATTAACGCGTTTTCCAAATAATATTAAAGCCGTTCACTCTCACTTTGCATTGTCAACGGGATCTCTATCTCCTTATTATCGCGCATAACAAGAACTTTAACCCTGTCGTCCAATTGTTCTTTTCATGGTTCTCATTTTTTTATGTGATTTCAAAACGATCGCAACCATGCAATATTTTCAGTCCCGCTGTTAAATAGTGTTAAGTCTTTGTTAAAAAAACGTTAAAGAAAAACCGGTTTTCCGGTTCACCTTTTCATTAAAAACCCGATTAACCAATAGACACCAAAACTTGTTAAAAGGTTGCATAAAAAGGATACTATGAAAACGCTTTTATTCTTAATCATAATAGTTACTGCTTTCGCACAGACTGAAACTGCATGGTTTTACTCTATGATTAATATCCCGCATACCGAAAAATATGCCACAGCGGATTCTGTCACAGGAAAAAGTCAAAATGTCAGAATCGGCTTCTGGAATATTGAGAACCTTTATGACCCGTATGACGATACGACAAAACTCGATGATGAATTCACCGCCCAGGGAATAAGGCGTTGGAGGTATTCAAGATTCAATGTAAAGCTGAATCATCTGGCGAAAACGATAATTGCCATGGGAGGATGGACTCCACCAGCCATTGTAGGCCTGTGTGAAGTTGAGAACAGATATGTGCTGAATAAACTGATCTACCAGACACCACTTGCCTCGTTGAAGTACAAATTCATTCATCACGAGTCGCCCGACATGCGGGGTATTGATGTTGCACTCCTTTACAGGCCTGAAATGTTCAGGATACTCAACAGCCGGTCGGTAAGGATCAGCTTTCCTTTCGACACCCTGGCTCAAACGCGTGAAATTCTCATGGTAAGCGGATCCCTTTTCGGAACCGATACCTTAACTCTTTTTGTTAACCACTGGCCTTCGCGACGCGGAGGCAGTCTGGAGTCGCAGCCACGCAGGAACCATGTAGCCGCTATCCTGCACAACCTCATTGATTCTGTAATCGACCGGCAACCACTGGCGAACATTCTGATTATGGGTGATTTCAACGACGAACCTAAGGATGAGAGCCTTTCAAAAGTTCTAGGTGCACAAGCCGACCCGACACAAACCGATTCTGCCCTCCTTGTCAACCTGATGGGTCCGGTGCACGGTCGCGACGGAACCCACAAATTCCAGGGAAACTGGGCTGTCCTTGATCAGTTTATTGTAACGAAACCACTTTTAACAGGAACTGGCAGGCTAATTACAGGTTACCGGGCTGTCAGGATTTTCAAGCCGGAATTCATTCTGAAAGAGGACACCCGTTTTTTCGGGAGCAAGCCTTCAAGAACATTCAACGGTCCAAAATACGAAGGGGGGTTCAGCGACCATCTTCCGGTTTACCTGGATATCAGCAGGATGGAGAGGTAGTGGCCTCAGGACCATATTCCGGCAATTTTATGCCGGCAGAATTTACATGACCCGTTTTGCAGGTTATTACTCAGGATTGTGAACCCTTTGCGTTCAATGACAACCTTCTTACATTCCGGACAATAGGTGTTTTCCGCGGGTGTTGCAGGCACATTGCCGATGTAAACATAATTCAGTCCCGACTTCAGCGCAATTTCACGGGCCCTCACCAGCGTCGCCTCTGGTGTATAGGGCAGGCTGGTTAGTTTATGAAGCGGGAAGAAACGGCTGAAATGCAGTGGTGTCTCTTTAAACCCGTTCATTGCAAGCCAGTCGCACATCTCCTTGATCATGCCGAGGCCATCTGTCCATCCGGGAATGACGAGGTTGGTAATTTCAAGCCACACTCCCTCCTCTTTAAGAATTTTTAATGTATTGAGAATGGGCTGCAGACTTCCGCCATTAAGCCGGGCATAGGTCTCTTCACTGAAAGATTTCAGGTTGATATTTGCAGCATCTATGTACTTTGCGAGGTCGCGCAGGGGTTTTTCATTAATGAATCCATTCGAGATCATCAGGTTTTTTATCCCCCTCGAACGTGCAATCTTTGCGGTATCGGACATATACTCATAAAATGCAATGGGTTCAGAATATGTGTAGGCAATAGATTTGCACTTATGCAGGATGGCCTCATCAACCACCTTTGCGGGGAACATTTCTACATTTTGGGTCATGGCAGGACTTTGCTGCGAGATTTCCCAGTTCTGACAATTCAGGCAGGCTAGGTTGCATCCCGCTGTGGCAATAGAAAAGCTGGCTGATGAAGGCAGGTAGTGAAACAGGGGTTTCTTTTCAATTGGATCAACATGAACCGAGCAGGGGTTTCCGTAGGCTGTAGTATACAGTTTCCCGTCGTAAACCCCATGCGTCCGGCAAATACTTTCGGTTCCCTCCCGCAGGATACAGTTATTCGGACAGATCTGACATTTTACACCCTTGGGCGTTGTTACCGAATAGGGCGACTCTTTACTGAATTTTCCGGGACCACGCCCCGGGGAGTTAGGTGAGGCAAGTTCCATGGCTGATGGTTGTTTGGCAAATATGAGGGAATTTCCAAGTCCGGCTGCAGCAGCACCTGCGAGTGTGTAACGGAGGAAATCCCGTTTCGATATCCTTTGCGGCGGGCACATATTACAAAGGTATGAAAAACCGGCGCCGGAAAAACAACCAGCCCGCACTGCAAAGGTTCAGAATTGCCAGAAGCAGTCCTGAATATATCATGCCAAGTAAAGGGAACATCATAAAAGTAAACAGAAAAGCGCCGAAAGCAGATCCAAAAAGATCGGCCCTGTAATTGCCTGCATTGGCCAGTGCTCTGTCGCCCGGATAGAGCATGCCGGCCAGTCCGAACTCAAGGCCCACAATCAGGGCCACTGTGAAGGATAAAACGCTTATCCCGGAAAAAACAATCCAGCCTGGCGAGGTCGATAAAGGCAAGACTAACAGCATTCCCGGCAGAAGGATCGCGAACAAAGAGAGGATAATCTGGATGGCAAGATAGCTTCGGAACGGTGACCGGAAAGACAACCGGCCGGAGAGGAATGAACCAAGCCCGAGACCGCACATAAAAGCCAGGATGAGACCGCCGGTTGCCTGGAACATATATCCAAGGTTCACCTGGAGTGCAACAATGAGCATCACCTGAGTTGCGGCCGCAGTAAACCCTCCCGAGAAGATACCGGAACTTACCGGATTGAGGGTGAAAAGCGCCAGGAAAAACAGTACCGCTGCGACAATTGCCACCACCCACATCCGCTGGCTGAAAAAGCTGAGCAGGTATTCCACCTGGTAAAAGAAAGCCACCGGGTGATAATCCCGGTTAAGTTGAATATCTGCCGGCATGCTCCGGATAATATAATCTGACCGCTCCTTTAATTGTAACGCATCCAGGTAGTAACCGTTCACATAACCTGTCGGGATTCCCTGTAATGCAATTCTGGCTGGAATTTCATGAGTAAGGGATGAATCGGAAGCAAGAAAGTAATTTCTCCCTGCAGGAACAATGATAACATTTCTGAACACTGCCTCCAGCGTTCGGAAAACGGCAGCATTCAGCCGACCGGCCTTTTCGCTTACGTAGTTACTTCCTGTCGGCAGACTGTAAGCAACGACAGCACCCGGGGCAAGTGACCTTTTCAGGGTATGCAGAAATTCGATTGTATATAACCTGTTAACCTGAAGAGTTGATGGCTCAGGCAGGTTCACAAGCACAACGTCATATTTCCGGGTTGAGCCGTTCACGAATCTCCGTGCATCGGTATTATGAACAATGATCCGCGACTGATCCTGCCGGCTTGCATACCTCTCGCCAATTTCAATCAATGCCGGGTTCAATTCAATGTAATCAATACGGCGTGGGTTATATTTGAGTATTTCGCCGATGGTGCCTGAAAATCCACCGGAAATAAGTAGAATTTCCCTGACGAAAGGATTCTGACACATGGCGAAATGTACATGTTCTTCATTGCTTATCATGTTCCCGGATGAAAACAACAGCATTCCGTTTTCGTAATAGTTCAACTGCTTATCTGTCCCGGTAATAACAACCTCTCCGTAGGGTGTTTCATGGTTCATCAGTATACGCTGATCCGGATAAAGCAACCGTAATTTCATGGCCGTAAAATCGAACCAAGCCATAAAGAACAGGAAAACAACGGAAATCAAAACCAGAAAGCCAAACGCCGGACGACAAAGCAGGATAAATGCTGAAAAGCCTGTAAGAGACAGATAAACCAACGTCAGGAGTATCAGACTGTCGTGAGCATCGAATAGCATGAGGAAAATAAAATTCACAAGTCCTCCGGAAACCATGCTGCCCACCGACTCCGCAGTATATGGAGAGGCAACCGGGGAAACGACGGACTGATTGAAAAGAAGGTATCCCAGGGCAGTAAAAAGGAATCCGGAAAACAGGCAAAAGGGAAGTTGCACCAGAAAACAGATATAAAGCATCTCCACAATACTGACCGCACTGCCGTAAGGAACTATCAGCGCTCTGAGGAGTGCAAGTATCATTGGCATCAGGCAAGGCAGAAGCGCCAGGAGATACAGAAGAAAAAAGACAAATTGTAATTTCCCTCCTATCCGTGAAAAGGATTTGCCAATCCAGGCCCCTGCTCCGGTAATCAGCACCCACAATGAAAATACAAGGCCGGCTACAAGTTCATTGCCCCCAAATACTTTGAGAAATTCACGAATAAGATAGATCTGTGTTCCCATCGAGATAAAACCGATAGAAAACAGCAGCGCAACGATTGCACTTTTTGCCCGCATATTGTATCTTTACATTGAATTTCAATCAAAGTTAACAAAACAATGCGTACACCGGTCCGATGCCTTATTCTTATGGGATTCTTTTTCACACTTAACCAGGGCTGCTCCTCACAGGAAAAGCCCATAGACAGAAAACCAGCCGTTTCCGGCAGGTTCTATCCATCCGATCCGGCAGAACTCCGCTCTGCGCTTGCTGAAATGTTTACTGAAGCAAAGCCAGCTACAGCAACCAATGTCAAGGCAGTCATCTGCCCTCATGCCGGTTATGTGTTCTCAGGCAAGGTAGCTGCGAGCGGATACAACCAGGTGGACCCGGATAAAGCATATGACAATATATTTATCATTGCTTCAAGCCACCAGCTCTCCTTTCCGGGAGCATCTATTTATAACCGCGGCGATTACATCACACCGCTCGGACGGGTTACCGTGAACAGGGAACTGGCCGACAAGCTGATCAGAGAGGATGCGGTTTTTTGCTTCAACCCTGAGGCCGATGCCACTGAACACAGCCTTGAGGTTCAGATCCCGTTTCTCCAGTTTCACATGAGGAAGGAGTTTCGCATTGTTCCGATTGTACTTGGCACCCAGTCTGCCGAATCCTGTAAAAAAATTGCCCGTTTGCTTAAACCCTACTTCGACGGGAATAACCTGTTTGTGATCAGTACCGACTTTTCCCATTATCCGGCCCATGCCGACGCTCAGGTTGCCGATAAGGCAACATGCGATGCAATTGCAGCCAATTCACCGGAGAAGCTGCTGTTGCTGCTTGACAGTTACCGTGATAAGAACATCCCGAATCTTGCAACCAACCTGTGCGGCTGGACTTCAGTTCTGACGCTGCTTTATATGACCGCAGGCAACCCTGACCTGAAAATCATACCGGTGGAATACATGAACTCCGGTGATTCAAAATTCGGGGATAAAAAACAGGTTGTTGGTTACTGGTCGCTGGCTGTTTCCGATAAAAGTACAAGGGAAACCAAGGTGGCGGAGTTCAATTTCACAATTGAAGAGAAGGCCATATTGCTCGGCATTGCGCGTAACACAATTAATAAATATATCCGTGACCGAAGGATTCCCGAAGCAGACACAACCGGATTTTCTGCAAACCTCAGGATGCATGCAGGTGCATTTGTAACCCTGAAAGAGAAAGGCGAATTGCGCGGCTGTATCGGCAGATTTACTGCCAATAGTCCGCTTTACAAGGTGATCCGGGATATGGCCATTGCCGCTGCCACCGAGGACACCAGATTTGAGCCTGTCAGCATCGCTGAAATTGACCGGCTTGAGATCGAAATCTCAGTGCTTTCGCCAATGAAAAAAATTTCCTCACCGGATGAGATTATTTTAGGAAAGCATGGGATCTATATCCGGAAAGGCTATCTCTCCGGAACATTTCTACCGCAGGTGGCGACCGAAACAGGCTGGAGCAGGGAGGAGTTCCTGGGTCATTGTTCCCGCGAAAAGGCTGGTCTTGGCTGGGAGGGGTGGAAGAGTGCAGAGCTCTTCACATACGAAGCCTGTGTGTTTTCAGAAAGGGAGATCAGCGGCCGCAAATAGCAATGTAGGGACAGCGCAGACATGTATCATGATCAATTGTCTGGATGAAAGGTTCATCGGGATTGTAAATTTCGGCTACCAATGCCTGCAACTCTTTCTCAAACTCCAACAGCTCTTTGTCTCCGATTTTATCGTTTTGACCTGGTTTTCCCCGCTTATTAATGGCCTGTTTTTCATCCTGATTTGCTTCGGTTTCAACGGGCAGGTTGACCGGCATAAATCCTGAACTGATATTTTTCAAAGATATTATCCCGGCGCGAAGTAATGAGTTCGGGGACTGTTCTGCGAAAAGCCAGGCATAGGTAAGCAACTGAAACGCCTTGTCTAGTTGGGGATTGTGGCTTAGGTCCGGCCATGTACTCACAGTCAGCTCCTTCTTTTCCGTAAGTCCCGTTTTGTAATCAATCACCCGGGATTCTGTCCCGACCCTGTCGATCCGGTCTACAACTCCTTTAACGATCACCTCAATGGTCTGCTCCTTCAAACTGACCATCAACCTCCTGTTCAGATGGTGTTCGAGAAACATAACCTGCATTGCAAGACCGCTTTCAGCCAGCTCCTCAATATGCTCAATTTCAGATTTCAGGAAATTTTTCACCATAAACCGGGCAACATTCAAAAGCAGGAGATTTTTGCCGGATGTGACCGACAACTTTTTAAATTTTTCGTCAAATGCCTGCTGAACAGCATCGTCGCTCCGGGCAATCATCTCCTTAACCGCCGCGGTGGTGAGAACTTTATTCTGAATGGGCAGCAAGAGCTGATGCAATGCCCGGTGCACCGCTGTTCCAAGCGTTCTGGGGTCAATATCCTCAGTAACTTCTTCCGGTTCCCGTAACCCGGCGATTTCCGAGAAATAGAACCTGAGCGGGCAGTTGCGGAATGCATTAAGGGCTGTCGGTGCCACGCCTTCAGAGGCTTTCTCCAATAGACGGTCCAATACTTCCCCCGATTTGAGAATGACTATGGGCGGAGGCGCATTGCTCTTCGGTAAAGCGGAAGTGAGCAGCTGTTCCCTGATCTTTATGGCCGGGTTGTAAAGTGGCAACTCCCGACTGAGTTGCTGCAGGTAGCGACTCTTCTCACCTCCGCCCAGCTGATCAGGTTCGGTGCCATAAAGAAGCCAGACATTTTTCGCCCGTTGCAACAAACGGTAGAAGTGGTAGGAATAAACTGCATCCTTATGCTGGTAAGTGGGCAGACCAAACTCCCGCTTTATATCAAAGGGGATAAATGAATGGGCCGTTCTGCCGGAAGGGAGGAGCCCTTCATTGCATGAAAGTACGACCAGGTTTTCAAAATCAAGGGTGCGGGTCTCGAGCATTCCCATCACCTGCAGGCCTTTTAGCGGCTCACCGTAGAATGGCAACGAGGAGCTCCGGACCAGCTGCCGGAAGAACTGGCAGAAGGTTTGCAACGAAAAACAGTCCGGATGCAGGGTAACAATATCGGCCAACTGATGCAATATTTTAGTAAAAGAAAATGCATATTCGGCTTCAACCCGGGCCCTTCCCTGGCCTTGCAATACCGACTCGCCGGAACCGTCAGTCATAACGGAATCCCTTACCATCTCTACGATCTTCCTCAGGTGAGGGATCGAATCGGCAGGACCATTCCAGGGCTCAAAAAAAGGATCGAGAAACTCAAATCCAACTTCGAAATGCCCTGATTGATGCAGATCCGACTTGTGTAAAAACACCCTGCTCCCCGACTGAATGTATGAAGTTAGTGAGGCTAGGGCAGAATGATTTCCCGACAGGGCCTTGTCGGCGATACCGGCCACCAGCGGATGCTTCAGGATTTTAAGTACATCTCTGAAATATAACCCATTCGCGACCCTCCTGTCCTGTTGCATTCCCGAAGCCTTCAGGTGCATCTGAAGCACAATTTCCAGAAGGTCGGCCAACGGGGTATTCCTGAGCGGAAGTCCCATTGTAACGTTCAGATTTTCAACCCCGGCAGGAATTGAATTAAGCAGCGGCATGAGCAGGGTTTCATCGGCAAGCACAACGGCCGTTCGTTCATCCAGCCCGTTACCCATTTCCTGCAGCAGTTCACCGCAAAATTTTACCTGGCCGGTAACATCAGGTACACCAATGATTTCGATCCTCTTCTCCCCGTTAAGGAAATCTTCAGAAATCCAGTTCGTCTCTTTTGCTGGCCATTTCGAGAGCCATTGCCTAAGAAAATCACCGGCTTCATGAAATGTTGAATCAAGGTAATAGCGGTCGGCATCCCAGAGAAATTCAGCCATTCCCTCCTTTTGCAAGTGGGTCATGACCCTCTCTTCGGCATGTGTAAGTGCGTTGAAACCCACAAATATCACCTGTTTCCACGAGACCATTGCCGTTCCCTGCTCTGTTCTGCAGGCCGCCTCACGAAATACCAGCCCCTGATATCCATCTCCCCTGGCTTTGAGTCGGCTTGTTAACAAGGCATAGTAGTTTCCCAGGGAGTTGTAAAAAGCCAGGTAGTTTTTCTGAAAATCGGTGAGCGGCGTCAGGTCAAGGTTCCACAGGCTTATTGCCCTGACTTCATTCAGGTATCCAAATAACTCTCCGGCATCGGCCATATACCGGTCAATCTCATTAAAATCGGCCAGTAATTGCGGCCCCCAGCTCAGGAATTCATCAAACGGCTGTGCTTTTTCACCGCTGGTTTCCCTGTGTATCTCAAAAAGATCGATCAGTAAATGGATGGGCTCGACCTCTTTCATCCCCGCGAGAGATGCCATGAATTCCTCGATGGAAAAGAGGGCAGGCGCCCAAACCGGACGGGTTAGCTCAGCTGCAAGGAACCTGTTCAGGAACAACCCGGCCCGCCTGTTTGGCAAAACAATGCAGATCTCCGAAAGGTCTGAACCATATCGTGAAAGCAGGTGTCGTGCGGTTTTTTCCAGGAAGGAGGACATGGTGAGGAGTTAAAAGTTAAGAAGTTAAAAGTTAAGAGGGCCTTAGCCTTTTATCAAATGCAAAATCTTCAATAGCCTGGATGGTGATTTTCCTGAAATCCGGGTGTGCAGTGTTGAGAACAAAATTAAACTCTTTGGGCACAACCGCCGAGGGAACTTTCAGTATACAGGTCTGCCCTTGTATGATCCATTTATTACCGATCTCCTGACAAATCCGGAGAGATTCCCCGCTGAACCAGTTGAGGCCGATCCGGTCAGCAGTTGCAGTCTCAATGTCAAGGCCATCAGGCAGGTCGATGACCATGCAGCGAAAGGGCAACATCAGCTGAGAGGAGGAGCGGTGGACAATATTTTCAAGGCATGCCAGGGAACGGGAAAAACTGCTGTAAATAACATATGTGCCGGTTGTATTCCATCGACCTGCAACGCCGGGGGATGTCAGTCCGGAAGCATGGTTTGCAGTTGTAATTCTGTAAACAAGCATGTCTGGAGATTAAACAGGGTAACCATATTCAATACGGATCAGCTCCTCCATCACAAGATCGATACCGGTTGATGTTTGCATAAGCTCTTTCGGGATCCTGTTTTGCAGGCCGGGGGAGGGTGTTTCCACATAGGCTTGAAAGGCATCGGGGGTCATAAACAGTTCTCTCCCCTTCTCATAAACCTGTTTCATTTTAAGCAGGATTTCACTGTTGGCAGGATTGAGTTTTTTTCTCTGAACCAGGTACCTGGAAAGTGTTTTGGTTGAAATATTTAATATACCTGCAAAAAACTCCTTGCTGAGACTTGTAAAACCAATCAGGTCATTAATTGTGGTGGCAGAAATACCGGCAGCAGCCTCCTCAACAAGCCACATCCGGCTGTCATGAACCGAATGGTAAGGAATTGCCGGTTCGGATGGCTGAGGTATTGAAGCAGCAGTTTTGCTTTTTGATTTCAAAGGCTTCATTGGATCAGTATTTTTTTTTACAAATATAACGACATTTGTCCAATAATACAAGACAAATGTCATATATATTTACATTTTTCCGGCATCCCTCCAGGAGGAATCCTGATCCAGGTAGCCGGTAATTGTTGAAAAGGCAGAAAGACGCAGATAAAGCTGGATTAGAGAAAACTTCCCGGTTTCTTTGATTAAAGGAAAGATTTCAGGACTCACAATTTGAATTCCACTAAAGGCAAGAGGCCTGTAAATCTCTGCAACTCCTGTGATTTTCCGCTCCCCGGTTGTTTGATTTTCCCATCCAACGAGCCTGGCGTCGTGATCGAACAGAAGATACCTGGAGGTCTCACGTACCCTTACTGCGAGGGTTGCGAGCGATTCCCTGCTAACATGAGTGCTTTCCATCCTCCCAAGATCGATATCAGACAGAACATCGGCATTTCTCACCACGAATGGCATTCCGTCATCAAAGAACCAGGCCGCCTTTTTCAGGGCACCCCCTGTTTCAAGCAGTTCTCCGGATTCGTCGGAAATGGTAATCTCCAATCCGAAGTTTTCATTGCGTTCCAGAAATTCAATGATCATCCCGGGAAAATGATGAACATTTATTATTATCTCCCGGATACCATTGGCCTTCAGGTGTATGATTGAATGTTCAAGCAGTGTTTTGCCTTCCGTAACAACAAGAGCCTTGGGCATTGTATCGGTAACTGGCTTAAGCCTCGTACCGAGACCTGCCGCGAGAAGTAGAGCTTTCATAGGACGATCTTTCATCGTGAAGTTATAATACTCTCTGATCTTGTCAAAATTAACAAAAAAGAGATTGGGCATTATCTGATAAGATTATATACTATATTTGATCACCAAAATACCACCGAAAGTTTGAACCCCAAGTATTAACAAAAACAAAACCTATGAAAAAGTATGCTGCAGAATTTATCGGAACCTTCAGCCTTGTTCTATTTGGCTGCGGTTCGGCCGTAATTGCCGGCAAATCCGTTGTCGGCCCCGGCGGAGTTGAAGCCCTGGGAGTTGGACTTCTTGGAATCTCTATGGCCTTCGGCTTCGCTGTCGTTGCAATGGCTTATGCCATCGGCGGCATTTCCGGCTGCCATATCAACCCGGCAGTCACCATTGGAGTGCTTACCGCAGGAAAGATGGAAGTAAAAGATGCCATTGGCTACATTATTGCCCAGTGCCTGGGCGCTGTTCTCGGGGCAGGGGTGCTTTACTTAATACTCTCGGGCCGGCCTGGTTTTACCATGGGTGAATATGCGCTTGGCTCAAACGGATGGGGTGAAGGGTATCTTGGCGCCTATAACACCCTGAGCGCATTCCTTATTGAAGCAGTCATGACCTTCCTCTTCATTTTTGTTATCCTGGGAACTACTTCTAAATTCGGAAACGGGGCGATGGCCGGACTGGCAATCGGGGTTACCCTGATGCTGATTCACCTGGTGGCCATTCCTGTAACAGGTACATCTGTAAACCCGGCTCGCAGCCTCGGCCCCGCGATATTTGCAGGGGGTAAAGCCCTGTCGCAACTCTGGCTCTTCTTCGTTGCACCGATAGTTGGCGCCGTACTTGCTGCCTTGGTATGGAAAATGGGATTCGATAAAGAGTAAAGTAAATTTTTTATTTCTGCTCCCGGTGCGATAAAGCAACCCGGATATTAAACTTTTGCCGTAAATGTTCTGCCAGGATTTCGGCACAATAAACCGAACGGTGCTGGCCCCCGGTACAGCCGAAACTCACCGCCAGGTTGGTGAAATTTCGCTGCTGGTATTCGGCAACACTCTGATCTACGAGTTGGAATACCCCTTGCAGAAAAGCATCGACCTCCGGTTCGCTTTTTAAAAAATCTATAACAGGCTGGTCCATCCCTGTAAGTTGCGTGTATTGTTCATACCTGCCCGGGTTGGGCAGGGCACGGCAATCGAAAACAAATCCGCCTCCATTTCCGGATACATCCTGAGGATAACCGTTTTTATACGAAAAGCTTTGGATGCTCACGGCAAGTCCGGCGCCACTGAATTCATCTGACGTATCAGGGACTCTGCCCCCTCCCTGTGAGGCAGCCACACCCGCGCTGATACCGGCCGGCAAACGCGATTCAATCATCCGGTCAATAACCCTTTTCAGCTCCGGAAAATCATTTAAGAAAGGAAGGTGACGGATGGTGCCAAGGTTTTTCAAGGCATAAGGTATACTCTGAAGAAAATGCTGCTTCTTTTCATAGTAACCCCGAAATCCATAAGCACCCATAGCTTGCAGAATTCTTACGAGAACAAAGGCGGGGTAATATTTCAGAAACTGGCTGCGATCATAGGTTATTAACCCGGAAAGCGAATCCAGATAAAAATCAAGCAAAACCTGCCGCGTTTCATCAGGGATGTCTGCTTTGGCATCGTAAAGCAGCGAAACCAGGTCATATTGCAACGCCCCCTGCCTCCCGCCCTGGTAATCGATAAACCAGGGATGACCTTTGTAAATCATCACATTCCTCGATTGAAAATCGCGGTACATGAAATATCCGGAAGGTGACCCCAGCAGAAAGGAGGAAAATGCATTAAAATCATTCTCGAGATGCTGCTCGTCGAA
>CAYHCQ010000016.1:15540-30888 GCA_964355115.1 uncultured Prolixibacteraceae bacterium
AAATAACAATATTCATCTGAACTCACAGCCAGTATCGAGGGAACCGGAAGTCCCTGCTCCAGGAAGGAACGGGAAAAGGAGATAAACGCCCTGTTTTCCTTAACATCTTCATTAAAAGCGCCGATTAACGTTTCCGCTCCATTTCCGAGCCGCACATAGAGCCGGTTTGATCCCGAACCAGGAACAGGAGAGACGATTGCAGGCTCGGCTCCTTTAAATTCTTTGTATAGTGCAACTATTCTTTCTGATCCTGTCATACTGTCTGCCTGAAATATCCATTTTTCACAATCCACCTCACCGATAATCTTTCTTAATCGAGAAGGATCACCTCCACTTTCCCGTGCAAGTATACCAAATATTTTTTTACATTACTATAACCCATACCGACCAGCAAATCAGCATATTTACTGAGCTGTCCGACATATTTCTCATCCCTTATCCCCGTTTTATACTCCACGATCACGGGATCTCCGTCATCAAATACGACCCTGTCGGGCCTGAAAAGGTCGCCACCAGGCATCAGTATCCCGGGCTCTGTCTTAACCTCTACTTCGCCTGAGTATAGTCTTCCGATCTCCGGATGGTCAAATATGCCATCAAACATTTGTCGGATCGGCAGGAGCTCTTCCCGTGCAATAAGACCCGCCATAATTGCCTCATCAATAACGGCCGGCGCATCCTCCCTCACGGTAATTTTCGACAGCAGATGGTGAATAATGTTGCCGAACTGAATCTTTTCAAGAGGGCTCTCCATATCCCACATTTGAGGCGCCCGGCTTCGTATCCTTATTTTATCATGCCAATCCTGGGAAATAAATTGATGCAGCACCAGGGGATCGTCGCTCTCCCTCTTTAATTTTTCAACATTCTGAGCCCTCACACCGAAATTATAGGTAAACTTACCAGGCTCCCATGTGCCTTCAGCGGCGAGGAACCCGGCAAAAAATGACGGCAACGACCGCATCCCATCCTGTTTTACGGGGGGGCTTGAAGTAAGCACATACAAACGGTCCTCAGGCCTCGTCAAAACCACATAGAGCAGGTTGACCAGGTCCAGCATCGATTTACGGTCCTCTTCGAGATACTGCTCCCTGAACACGGTCTTCTCCATCGCTGCCTCGGTCTTCAGCAAGGCTGTAGTCAAACCCGTTATATTCTGCTCCCGGAGATCGGTCCAGAGATGATCTTTTGTAATAACCTTGGATTCGGTAGCAAACGGAAAAATCACAACCGGAAATTGCAATCCTTTCGACTTGTGGATCGTCATGATGTGCACGGCATTCAGCCCCGCCGGAACTACGATTGAGAGTTTCAGACGGTTTGCCTGCCACCAATCGAGAAAATTGCCGGCACCGGGCATGTCGCGCTTTACAAAGGTCAGCACTGCATCCAGGAAGAACTGGAGGTAGGCATCGGCATTGCGGTTAAGCGAGAAGAGCCGGATCAGGCATTCGCATAAATCATACAACGGCAGAGTGAGAAGTTCCTTCCTTCTGAACACCCAGCCATTGTCGCACAGTATTGATACGAGCCCGCTGCCGGTTTTCCCGGTCGATGTGATCTTCTGAAGGATTTCAGGCCACGATACTCCTGTAAGCCGGCCCGACTGAACAAGGTAACCCGCTATTTCAGCCTGGTTTACCGGATTTTCCTGTTCAAAAAGGAAAGTAATACATGCAACCAGGAAATTCACCTCAGGCGACTGCACCAGAAGCAGTGATTCGGAAGAGACGACATCAATACCCTGACTGAGTAAGGTTCGGGCAATGCTGCTTGCCTGTTTATTATTCCGGCAGAGGATGGCGATGTCCTCCGCATTGTATCCGTCGGTTTTGACCTCAGCCAGAATACGGAGGATTTCGGTATAATTCAGCTCCTCAAACGTAGAGTCCTCTGCTTCATTACTGATTATTTTAATCTCGACATACCCACCTGGCTTACCCGGCTCGGATTCCTGCTGCAATCCCCGGTAGACCGACTGTCCCTGCTCATCAAGAACGATGCTCAGGTAAGTGAACAGCCTGTTATTGAACTCCACAATCTCCTTTCCTGAACGGAAATTACGGGTTAGCTGCTTTTCCGAAAAATGGGTTGTTAAAACCTGCTCCCGCTGTTTTACGATGGCATTTCTGCCGGCGCCCTCCAGTTCGGGCAAACGTGCAAACTGGGCCACATCTCCATTGCGAAACCGGTATATCGCCTGTTTTCCATCGCCCACAACGAGGTTAAAATAGCCCGATGCCAGTGCATTTTCAAGGAGCGGAATAAAATTCTGCCACTGCAGACGTGATGTATCCTGAAATTCATCTATCATCAGGTGGTGATAGCGTTCGCCAAGCCGCTCATAAATGAAGGGGACCGGCTCTTTCATAACAACCGATGATATCCTCCGGTTGAACTCCGAAATATGAATGATATTACTCTGCTTTTTAAACCCGGTCATCATACGGTCAATCTCGTTCAATACAGCCATCGGAAAGATGGTCTTGGCCAGCAGCTTATTCAGCATATAGGTCTCACTGCTTTGTTCAAGCAAAACACTGATTTGCTGGAATAGATCCTGAAGCCCGGGCTTGATGGCGTCGATCTTCTCCCTTTCTTCCCGGGTCGACTTGCCTCCATACCACTTATCCTCTTCAACTGTGGATTTTACATAACTGTTCGGCTGAAGCTTGTCTGTTCGTCCAGTTGCAAGGTATTCGAAATATTTTCCGATTCCCTGGTTGCCGTGAAAAAAACTGGCTTGTTCAATGCCAGTGGAGGCAATAACTCCAAGGGCCTCTTCACCGATCTTACGCACAGCCTTTTCAAATCCCCCGATGCGGCTCCTTATAATGTCGGCAATCCGGTTAAAATCGCTCAGAGTAAGTGGCTGCAATTCAGCAATGTGATTCTGACCCTCCTCATCCAGCAGAACTTTTGCAAAACTGACCAGTATTCTGTCGATGTTCCAGCCTTTGTCTTCATCCATCCTGATATCGAGAAATTTCACCAGAAAGCGGGTAAGCTCATCATCGGTTCCGGCCCGTTCAAGAAGCAAGTCAACGGAAGCGGTAAGCATCTCCGACGCATCCAGCTCGACATTGAATTGCACGGGTAAGCCAAAATCGTGTGCAAACGACCTGATCACCCGATGCGAAAAACTATCAATTGTTCCGATGGTAAAGTCGCTGTAATTGTGGAGTATGAGCCTCAGTACCCGTGCCGCCCGATCGGCAATTTCAGTTTCCGTCAGCCCGGTTTCATCTGTGAGCTGATGCAGCAGAGTTCCGGTAATCTTCTTATCGGTTGATGCCCCCGCCAGCGAAAGTTCACGCAGCGCATGAAGCACCCTCTCCTTCATCTCCGCTGCTGCCTTGTTGGTAAAGGTTATTGCCAGGATGTGCCGGAAATCGCGGGGATCGTTGAGAATAATTTTCAGGTACTCCCTGACCAGGGTAAACGTTTTGCCGGAACCGGCAGAAGACCTGTATACGGTAAAACTCACCTGGGGCTGGTTATTTCCTGATAACTATCTTTTCCTGAAAAATGGCATTCTTATCGTAAATCAGAACTTCATAGAGACCGTCAGGAAAACCGCTCATGTCGATATGGTGTTCACCGGCCTGACAATCAAGATCTGAGTTTATTACCGAAACGCCAAGAGTATTGAATATTTTCATGGCAACAGGTTGGCCGCTACATTTAAACCGGATGGTAAAATGGCCGGTTGACGGGTTGGGGAAAATTGCAGGCTTGCCCTTACCCGGTTCCCCTATCCCCGGAGGATATTTGACGGAAACAATGCGCTGTGCGCTGGCTATATTCTGCAGGGCATCCACAACAATCACAGTATAGGTGCGTGTATCCACTACAGTAATGGTGAGTGTTTGGCCCGTATCAAGCGTATTCCAGACAACCTGATATGGAGACGTTCCCCCTGTGATCTTCGCATAAAGGCTTATCGTTGTTCCCATCAGTACCGCGGTATCCGGTCCAAGCGTCACCGACAACGGAGTTGCCGACATACGCGGAATATCACGGTACGTGGCGGTTATATTGCTGCCCTCCCGGGCAATCGTAAGTACCGGAATCCCCATTCCTTTTGCCAGCCATTTGTACTCGGTAATGTTCCGGTTAAATGGAAAGCCCAAACCCAGCGAATCAATGAAAACACTATCGTGTTCAAGGATTTCCGATTTCACGCGAAGGGTTTGAAATGTGCCGAAAGGGGTCACAAGGCTTCCCCAGCCGTCTACCACACTCGAACGGGTTCGCTGGGTGCTGAAATAGACCAGGTCGGGAATATTGATAGCAAAGGAAGATACCGAAGCCCAGGTAGTGTTTGGGCTCATCGGGAAAGCGTACAGCTTTTCGGGATTATCGTAACGTGCAGGAAATGGCAACCCCTGAATTGTATATGCCGAGCCGACATCGCTGAATGATGAGGCAGTTTTGTTAAAAAAGGTAAAAGCGTCTGTAACACTTACACCCGGCAGAAATGAACCACTCCTCGGAGATGCCAGGTTTGCAACAAGCCCCGGCGTGAATATCAGCTGATAAAAGAAGGGAGTCTGGGTAACACTTACGAAGGTATCGATACGCTGACTCAGAGCTTCCAGCAGCCCTAAATTCCAGGTGGTATCCATTCCCGTCTCTTCAAACCCATCAGGCACAATATTGGTCACACTTACCCTGAGGGTGTCGCCGGTATTTGGCATATCGGACTGATCAATAACTATCTGGCCGAATCCTGCAGCGGCTATCAATGACATGCTGACAAACAGGTATATTATTTTTCTCATTTTACTCCGATTGAAAACTGGTGATTATTACTGCAATTATTTCTTTGATTTGCCAAATATGTCTTTTAATGAAACAAAGTCCCGCTGCCAGGTAACACCTACTCCTTGTGTATACGGGGAGTTATTATTCAGGATGGTAAGTGTATTTGTGCGGTTAAACGCATGAACCCGCCACCTTCGGTTTTTCGTAAGGATATAGGCAATATTCACATCCCCGACAATCGTACTGGACTGATTCAATGTCGTATTGGAATAGGAATTCATTCCAAAGGTTCCATCGATAAGCAGCCGGTCGTCGAACAACTGAGTCGACAGACCTACATCAAACTCCTGGGCGGTGGTTGCGGTGCCGGGATGGTAATTAAGATTCACATTTACATTTGTTGATGCCTGCGAGAGCCAGCTGTTGATCTGGTTAGTGACAAGAGAAACACCGGTTGAACCAACATCCACGCCCGACGAGGAGACGACAATCGGTTTGAACTGACTCATCACCATAAGGTAGATCGTTTGCTCAGTAACTACCTGGGCATTATTGGTGTCAATTGCGCTGAAAACCTCAGTCTTGATAGATTCCTCCGCATTGGGAAGTGCAATACCAAACGACATATCAGGATTCAGCAGCTTTCCGTTAAGCCGGATGTTACACTCAACCGGAACACGCACTCCTTCTATATCCGGGTTGGAGGTTATTCCTTTCAGCGGTGCTTTGGTTTTATAAACAGCACTCAGCGAAATATTCGCATCGGCGGGATCTCCTGTCCATGTAATCCGGCTCCCTTCCTTGATTGTCATTGGAAGCCGGAGGAGGTTCCTAAGTGTGAAAAGGAACGACCCCTTGGTTATGGAATAATTTCCCGACAGCGTAAAACCGGTTGTCGGGGTCATAGTCATAAGCAGGTTACCCCTACCTGTCGCCTTCAGATTACCCAGCTGCTCAGGAAAAAACACCTCAACGACTGCTTCCGGGTTAACTGCCAGCGCCAGGTTCAATGTAAGGTTAGTTGAAGCAGGTTTTACAGTTTCGCCGAAGATATCGAGTGAATCAGTTTTCGGTTTGACAAAGATAATATAGTCGCTCTGACCTACTGATTGGGTAAGATCAATCGGTATGATTACATGGGTTCCCCCACCGGTACGGGCCTTTACATTGATGGCAATATCATTGATGGGACCCGTGATTGTTACATTCCCACTACCCCTGGCACTTCCGAAGAAGGTACTGTTCTGGGACCGGGTGTTTTTAAAGGCAGAGAAATCCTCGAGATCAATATTCAACCCGAGGTGAAAATCTTTAAAAAAGTTATGGGTAATACTGCCGTTCAGCATTGCTTTATGCCCAAGAGAGTCATAAATGGCAATTTTATTGAAGATAAATGCACCAGAGTCAACATCAACCACATCGGCCAGGGAGTACATTACATTTAAATAATTGATCTTGAATTCGGTACGCATTAATTTTACCTGCCCCGCCAGAATTGGCCTGGATGGTGTGCCTGTAATAGATACATGCCCGGATGCCAATCCGTTCAATCCCGACATAAAGCTGGCAACAAATGGTCTTACAATACGAAGATTCAGATTCTTCAGGTTCAGGTCGAAGTTAAAATGAGGATTGTTCTTCTCCATGAAATAACTTCCCTTCAGTAAAAAAGGAACATTCTGTCCTATGTTGCCGGTATAAATTATACTGGATTCAACATCAAATCGGGAAGACAGATCATCGAAACCTACAAGGAATGTCGCATCACCCAGTAGTTCCTTGTTAAACTTGAATTGGTCGACGCGCAGATCGGAATAGACAGAAATGTTCTTGTAAAGGTTGGTAAGTTTTACCCTTCCGCTGAGACTTCCGTCAATATCAATACCACTGCCGGCACCAAGAAAGTAGTCCAGGTTTGAGATATCTACCCTATTGAATGAAATGTTCAGAGTATCGGAAGGCAACTTTGAAATTGTCCCGTTCAATTTAAGAAACTGATCCGGGGCGATAAATGAAAGGTTTTTAAAATCGATGCTGGTACTGTCGATCGTGGTCATGTTTGTCGAATCGACTTTCCATCTCCTGTTGCCAAGAAAAACATCAAAATCTGTAAATTTCAGGCGTATGGCAGGTGCATCAAAAAAACTGACATACCCCCGAAATGATGACCGCTGGATTGAATCTTTCAAGCCGATAGCAAAAAGGACGCTGTCGTGTCGCACATTTGAGATCAATCCAAAAGAATCGAATTTTACCTCTACAGAATCTGCCGGGGGTTTCATTTTTTTCAGGTAAAGGTGCTCGCTCCCGGTTTTGATGCTCAGGTTGTCCATCCGGGTCTTTGCTTCAAGGTACCAGTTGTCGAAGTCAAGACCTGCCAACTGCAGTGAAGGAGAGCGGCCATTGGCAACAAGAATACCCTCTTCCTCATTGTAGTATCCATCCAGCGAAGAGTTCGGTGCAAGCTGCAGTAACGGCAGGAAGATATTTGTGATTTCGTCGGTCTTAATAAATTGGACGTTGTAATGCATTACCTGGTTCGTTGCCTCATATTTTGTAATCAGAGAATCTTTGAGGGTAAATGAAGCCAGATAATTCTGGATAAATGTGGTGAGTGAAGGGATCAGAGCCGAAAATGAAAAACTCCCCGTTACATTGGCATTCACAAAATCGGAGGTAAGATGGTAGCTTTTTCCGCTCGCTGTATCCTGCTTTGTAAGCAGCGAGAGTTTATCCATCGTGATCCTTTTCATCCCTTCGCGGTAAACAGTATTCTCAAGATTGATTGCACCGTCAATATTATCAAGGTTGGTTCCGCTGAAATCAGCCTTTATCTGAACTGAAAGATCTTCAATCGAATCGCGCTTCAGCAGATTCAGGGTAAAGAGTTGCGCCCGCTTTATATTGGCAGTAAAATCAAATAAAGGGAGGGAGTCATTAAGATCGACCATCCCCATGAAGTTCAAAACGAGGTTTGTATCTTTAATATCAAGGCTGCCGGTAAATTTTTTCTGCTCCAGGGCTCCTGACAAATCCATATTTGAATAATTGTATCCATGCAGCATGATTGAATCGATATGGAGCGCAACCGAGCCTTCGGCATCTTCGAGTGAGAATCCTTTCCCGCTGATATCTGACCGCATCGTGACCCTGCCCAATTCCAAACGCTCATCCAGGAATTTCCCAAGGTCAAACTGGTTTACATCAAGCTGTCCGTTATAGGAGATCAGCGGGCTGCCTTTCTGTTTTTTGAGAGTCAGGTCGGTACTCACATTCCCAAGGTTCGTGGTGAACCTGGCATTGGCAACAAAATCGTTATAGAATCCGGTAAAATTGCCTTTTAAAGCTACCAAACCAATGTTGTCAAACATCCATGGAAGTTCAATCCTGCGCATATCGCCAGGTAACAGCAACGACTGAATATCTTCTTTGTTGGTATTTAATGTTTTGATATTCAAATCAATAAATGTCTCTTCAACGTTAGGCAGGCCAAATGCACTGATATTGCCATGAAAAAAAGTGTTTTTCCCGAATGCAAATCGAAAGTTGCGGGCCTTGAAATTACTGACTGTACCCTTTATATCGCCGGAAAGCCGGATCCTGTCCTTCATCACCAGCAACTCGGAGGCAAAATATCCAATGTCCTGCAGATCGAGATAGGAAGGTTCAATTTTCGCCTGGATCGTAACCTCATTCAGAAAATCCGTGAAGGCTCCCCATCGCTTGTAAAGAAAATCAAATGTGAGGGCCAGGTCGGAATTGTCGGTTTGGATTTTCAGGTTATGAGCCTTTAGAAAAGCCGGACTCACCTCGAACTCACCGCTCAGGTTGTGTAATACAAATCCGCTTCTCTCTATCGCAGAAAGGTGGCTGATATTGGCGCGGATGGTATCGGAATCGAAGCTGATATCGGTAATTTTAAGATTAATTCCGGAGACATCAAGGTTGGTAAAATCTATTCCTTCCGGGGCAGGAGGTTCGTTCTCATCCTGCATGTGAAACCGGGTATCTGTAAGATTCACCGAACCAACGGAAAGATTCCACTTAGCCCCCGGTGCCGTATCGGTTTTTGGGGTCGTATCTGATGAAGCGAAATGGTCGATTATGAACTGTAGGTTAAGGGTCGTGTCACCGCGATGTGTAAGAAGCTGAAATACACCCTTTTCAACAAATACCCGCTGAATATGCAGTCTGTGTTTTTTAAGATTGAACATCCCCACCTTCACGGCCAGTTCATTGGCCGAAAAGAGCGTCGCCTTCCTCAGGTCCTTTACAGAGATACCTTCGATTACAAGCCCATTCCTCCACGAAAGGTCGAGTCCGCTGATACGGATTTCGGTTTTCAGCTCCTTTGAAAAATAATCGGCGGCAAGGCGAACCAAAAGTGTCTGCATGCCGGTACTTCTGAATATGGAATAGAGGGTGATGAGCAGTGAGAAAATCACTACTGCGGAAAATAACAATATTTTAGAAGCCCTTTTTATGATAATTTTGCGTTCGTTATGACTGTTTATATCCTGGGCATCGAATCTTCATGCGACGATACAGCTGCTGCCGTCCTTGGCAATGACGTCCTGCTGTCTAACATTACTGCGGGGCAGGAGGTCCATAAAAACTTCGGCGGCGTTGTCCCTGAACTTGCGTCAAGGGCACACCAGCAAAATATTATTCCTGTTATCGAAACCGCTATCAAAAAAGCAAATATAAGTAAAAATCAACTTTCAGCAGTAGCATTTACAAGGGGTCCCGGCCTTCTTGGCTCACTTCTCGTTGGAATCTCGTTCGCAAAGTCCCTGGCCCTGGGCCTTGAGATTCCTCTCATCGAAGTTGACCACCTGCAGGCCCATATCCTTGCCCATTTCATCAGGAACAGCGAACTAACAAATCCCATACCACGGTTTCCCTTTATCTGTCTTACGGTTTCAGGCGGCCACACACAGATTGTAATTGTGCGCGACTATTTCGACATGGAGATTATCGGGCAAACAATTGACGATGCTGCGGGCGAAACTTTTGACAAGGCGGCCAAGATCATGGGGCTCCCCTATCCCGGCGGACCGATGATAGATACTCTGGCGAAGGAGGGGGATCCTCTGAAGTTCAGATTTGCAAAACCCTCAATTCCAGGCCTCGATTTCAGCTTCAGCGGACTCAAAACATCCATTCTCTATTTTCTCCGCGATCAGCTGAAGAGGGATGACCAGTTCATTGATAAACACAAAGCTGATCTTTGTGCATCTGTGCAATCGACCATTGTAGCGATTCTCATGGATAAGCTGAAAGCAGCCTCCGCCCAGACAGGGATAAGCGAAATAGCCATTGCGGGAGGGGTTTCTGCTAACTCCGGACTCCGGGCAGCCCTTACAAGTGCACGTGAACTTTACAACTGGAATGTTTTTATCCCGCCCCTGCAATATTCAACAGATAATGCAGCCATGATTGCGGTTACAGGCTATTTCAAATATCTGAAGGGAGAATTTGCCGGTCAATCGGTCGTCCCCTATGCAAGAAGCTCCTTCTAATGGGTGGCCGGGAATTATTTGGTACCCAGAACCTCAAATTTATCAAGGCCGGCATTCGTCAGGCTCTTCTTAAAGCGGTTGTAATGGTAATAATACTGTAGGGCTTCACCCTGTGGAAGATGCTGGATTATATACTGGTTCATGAAGTAATCATAGAGATAACTGGCATGTTTTTTCCCGAGATAAATCGCCATATCGGTGACATCGGCTACAGTGATGGTATCGATCTTATACCGGTATTTCACGCCTCCGGCCCACGGATCGATGATGAAATTTCCGTCAAAACTGTCGAAGGCGCTGTGTGAAGAGTACAGCATGGTTTTCTTCACCTTCTCCGTCGGGTTCACCTTGCTCAGTTCAAACCAATTGCTGAAATCGATCGCATTCAGGTCGAAACGCTTATAGTAAACTGTATCCACGAAAGGTTCTTCATCCTCAAGAGGGTAGAGATATTCATCGATCTGCATCTGAGATAGGCTGAGCAGGTACGACTGCGGCTCCTGGCGAAGCATAAAGGAGTCGATGGCCGCTCCAAGATAAACGGTAAACCCGAAGCTGCGGAGTTCACTGATGAAGTTATTCATGTAGTTTTCAAGCAGAATGCTGTCGCTAAGGTGTTGAACGTAGGTGCTGTTTACCCACAATGCCGAATCCTTGTACGCTTCAGAAAGGGTATCAAAACCGGGGATCGACTCACCCTTGTGGTTGTATTTGAAGATAATGTCGGGCGGGAAGACAAGCAGGTTTACTGCAGGTGGCTGTTTAATATATTCGGTGCCAATCAGCCGCTCATGCAGGCAGGAACTCAGTCCAAACAATAACAACATCAGCCCCGCGGTAAGTAAAGGGAAGAAGCGCACGTCTTTGAAATTGGAGATCCGAAACATAAATGACAAACAGAAAATCCGCTAAAATATTATAACTGTTCATTTTTGCCTTCCAGCATTTTTATACCGAAAGCTTTACCATAATCAATGCATTTATCAAGAACCTCCCTGTGAGGGGTGAATTTTACCATCAGCCCGTCATCGATCACCTTCAGTTTCAGGTTGGCCAACGCGGAGGTCATGATCCTGGCTCCTTCGCCACTCCAGCCGTAGGATCCAAAGGCAGCGGCAAGTTTATTGCGGTCGCGGAGGTGGTTGATAAGGGCAAAAAGCTGGTAAACCGGCAGAAGAATGTTCTGGCTGAAGGTCGGACAGCCGACAATAATGCCAGATGCCTGAATTATTTTACGCTCAATTGTGCCAAAATCCATCTTTTCGATGTTGCACAGGTCCACCTCGATATCTCCGGCCATGCGGATCCCCTCGGCAATTTTTTCAGCAATCAATCCCGTATTCTGGTAGGCGGAGACATAGGCAATGAATACCCGGTTTGGCTGAACGTCGTTCAAAGTCTCACGGGCATATTGTTCAGAAAGGTCAACATACTTCTTCCAGTTCGTTCGCAGAACAGCTCCGTGACCCGGCAGAATTGATTTTATCTCCAGCGGTCTGATCCGCTCGATGGCCTGCAGCATGAACCTGCTGTAGGGCTTCATGATCACATCGTAATAGTACCGGAAAGCATTGTCGAAATCACCGACAAGATCATCGAAAACCGCTTCATTGCAGTAATGTTCACCGAAAATATCGCACGTGAACAGCAGCTTGTCCTCCTGCAGATAGGTCATTATTGAATCGGGCCAATGGAGGTTCGATGCCCCGATGAACTGAAGCGTTTTGTCTCCGAGATCGAGGGTATGGCCATCCTTCACGATCAGATGGGGAAAACTGATCCCCAGCAGGTCGTTAAGATACCGGATTGCATTGCCACTGCCCACCACCCTTGCCTTAGGGGCGATCCCTAGCAACCGCACCAGACAGCCTGAGTGGTCGGGTTCGGTGTGGTTCGCCACGATGTATTCGATCTCGGCAGGATCAACCACCTTCTTCAGCTTAGCCAGATATACATCCCAGAATTTTTCCTTTACCGTCTCAACGATCGTCTTTTTTTGCGCATTGATAAAATATGAGTTGTATGTTGTTCCAGACTTGGTCTCCATCACAACATCAAACGTCACGATGTCGCGATCCAGCACACCAATCCAACTCACCTCCTCAGAAACCTTTAAAACCTTATCGTCCAACATACAGAAATTGAAAATTGATAATTGATAATTGATTTTTTCACTCTTAACTCTTCACTCTTAACTCTTTACAAAGGTAGTTCCATCTGCACCGCCTCCCCGCTATCTTCCTCTTTTTTCGGCAATTCTTCGGGTTTGTTATTTTTCGGCTTTCTGCCGGACTTAACAGGCTTGATATCAGGTGGTTCCTTCTTCTCATTTTCCGGTTCTTGTTCCGGTTCCGCAACAGTTGCTGGTATAACTTCAGGTGTTACCTCACTGTCATTAATTACAGGATCATTTGCTTCATTCTCCTCCTCAATTTCCTGGATTTCAGGTTCCGGAGATTCTATCAGGGTTAGTTTTTTGACGGCATGAATTGTCAGCCTCTTGCCTTTGGCCTTAATCCCTTTTACACCGATAAACTCTTTCAAATCAACCTCTTCCTGCGCGACACCTTTAGTTTTTAACTTCATGTCATACAGGATCTCGATCTTCGGTGAACCGTCGGCCGTAAAGGATATCAGTTTATTGTTCTCTTCAATAAACTCAATCTTCTTTTCAGTGGGTTCGGCCAGGAACCGCTTCACATAATAGTGTTTCGTATCGTTCTCCTGGTATACAACTGTGTAGATCCGATCGGCACGGAATTTTTCAATGCGCATCATATCCTCATCGAAATGGGTGGTGAGATCGAAAGAGGTGAGCCGGTAGCTGCCCAACTGCATAAAGGTGATAATGCGGTCGGTTCCGGCGAAAGCACCCAGCAACAGACCACGGCCATCGTTATTGAGCCGCTGAACCGTCTCATCGTACCATACATTAAGTGACCCGAGAGTCGATACGCCCTCCTCACGCTGCTCAATCTTCTTAACCGCATATTTGGTGAGGGTATTCCCGATCGAATTGCGTCCCTTGATCGACACCGTGGCAAAATCAAAGTCAAAAGTCGCCTTTTTCAGGCGGGGTTTCGGTTTCAGATCGACGCGGATGACCTCTGCCTCCCCGTTCGGGTTGGCTGTAAAATACAGCACTTTCGATCCTGGCGTTCCCTTTGTAGCAGTATACTCTTTGTCGCGTGTGATTCCAAGCACACTGAACCGCTTCACCATGATCTTCCCGTTTTTTCCATCCCGGTAAATAAGGTTGTAAACGGTACGTGAGTCGTTTTTATTAAAAACATTGATGTGGATTATATTCTGCCCGACGAAGGTCTTATCGGAAACCTTCAGCACGATGAAGGTGCCATCGTCGCGGAAAGCAATAATATCATCGATGTCGGAACAATCGCATACGTATTCGTCCTTTTTCAGACTGGTTCCTGCAAATCCCTCAGCCCGGTTCACATAAAGCTTCTCATTGGCCGCGGCCACCTTGGCGGCCTCGATGGTGTCGAAATTGCGGAGTTCGGTTTTACGATCGCGGTTCTTCCCGTATTTCTTCCGGATCTGCCGGAAATATTCAATGGCATAATCCACCAGATGTGCCAGGTGATTTTCCACCTCATCCATATCCACGCTGATGCGTTCAATCACCTCATCGGCTTTGGCGGAGTTGAACTTTGATATCCGTTCTATGGGGATCTTCCGTAATTTCTGAACATCTTCATCTGTTACAGGTCTGACCAGCTGCTTTAGGAAGGGTTTCAACCCTCTGAAGATGGCGGAATCGATCTCCTCAGTGGTTTTACATTTTTTTATGCCTTCATAAATTTCATTCTCAATGAAGATCTTCTCAAGTGAACAATAGTGCAGATGATCGAGCAACTCGTCCCTGCGAATCTGCAGTTCCAGCCTCAGGAGATCAACCGCGTGTTGCGTGTTTACCTTCAGTATTTCGGTAACTCCCATGAAGCGAGGCTTCCCCTTCTCAATGACGCATGAGTTCGGGGAGATGGACACCTCGCATTCAGTAAATGCATAGAGGGCATCCATGGTGGTATCGGGCGAAACCCCCGGAGCCAGATGGATGAGAATCTCCACATTTGCTGCCGTGTTGTCGTCGATTTTACGGATCTTGATTTTCCCCTTGTCGTTGGCAGTCAATATTGAATCGATGATCGATCCGGTTGTTGTACCATAGGGAATTTCACGGATGACGAGGGTTTTCTTGTCTTCAAGGTTGATGCGGGCCCGCAGCCGGACCTTACCCCCACGGATGCCATCATTGTACCTCGACACATCTGCCATGCCACCGGTAAGGAAATCAGGAAAGAGCTCAAACTCTTTGCCCTGAAGGATCTTTATCGAGGCATCTATAAGTTCATTGAAATTGTGCGGCAGGATCTTAGAGGCAAGTCCGACGGCAATCCCTTCAACTCCCTGGGCAAGCAGCAGAGGGAATTTCGATGGCAATGCCATGGGCTCTTTGTTACGGCCATCGTAAGAGGCCTGCCATGTGGTGGTTTTGGCATTGAAGAGCACATCCAGTGCGAACTTCGAGAGCCGCGCCTCAATGTAACGAGGTGCAGCAGCACTGTCGCCGGTAAGGATATTCCCCCAGTTTCCCTGTGCATCGATCAGCAGATCCTTCTGCCCCAGCTGAACAAGGGCATCACCAATGGAGGCATCACCGTGGGGATGGTACTTCATGGTGTGGCCGATGATGTTGGCAACTTTATTGTACCGGCCATCGTCGAGCTCCTTCATGGCATGCAATATGCGCCGCTGAACCGGCTTCAGCCCGTCGGTTATTTCAGGCACTGCACGCTCCAGAATCACATAGGACGCATAATCAAGAAACCAGCTCTGGTACATATCGGCCAGGTGGATGGTCTCGCGCAGTTCTCCGGATTCAAGTTCAGGGGTCTCTCCGTTCTCGCTCTTCAAAATATCATCAATTTCTTCGGTCATCTCACTTCACGAGCTTGGAAATCTTTTTAAATCGGTAGTTGCAAACTTAAGATTTCGCTTTAATGACTGGCCTGTTTGTTAAAAACTTACTATTTGT
>CAYHCQ010000017.1:0-30822 GCA_964355115.1 uncultured Prolixibacteraceae bacterium
GATCAGACGGCAATAACAGTGTTTCCCTGAGTTTACAATCCCGTTAATTACATACAGCATCACGCCGGCTGTATGCCCCACGACCGCAAGCTGCCCGTAAAGTTCCTGGCGGGATGGCTGGTTGCGCGCCAGTTCCACCCGGGCGAAGTTCGTTCCTCCAAAAGCTGCCAATTCCACAGCTTCCAACGGCAGTTGCATCAGCCGGGTAAGACTTCCGGGACCCATGCCCTGACCAACCTCCTTGACAATCACCTTCATCCCGGAAACCGAAAGAAATTTTTCTATGGTTTCAACAGGTGGGTGCTTAAGGACGTCGCCTTCGGTCTGAAGCCACTCCTGAACCGGATTCACATGAATGATCAGCCCGTCGGCACGAAGCCTTCCGATAAGGTCAGTCAGGCGATTCAGGCTATTCTCTTCCAGCATGTCCTCCAATTGAACGATACCTATGTTTGCATATAATGGAAGGTCATCCCCGATTACATCGCGCATATCGAAATCGGGAAAACAGGATTCATTCTCAAGAAGAACTCTGCAGGAGCCCAGTCCCATTCCCATCCCGAATTCATTGCATGCACGGGCCAGGTTTGTGTTGATGGTTCGGGCGAGTGCGGTGCCTCCTGTCATACTGGATACCCAGATGGGAAGCCGGAGTGTTCGTCCCAGAAAGGAGAATGGAGCGATCTCCCCCCGGGTGTGCGACCCAAGCAGCGGCTCATAGTCAAAGCGGGGGTCGGCCTGGGCCTCCTTTGCCTGCGATGAAAAAGCCAGCGCTATGTGGTCATTTTTCCGCTCCTCCATATATGTTCCGGCTATTTGGTTTTTTCGTGATATTTCAGAGCACAAAAATAACTATTTTGCGATAGCTGTCTCAATTTGCTTCTGAATGTAATAAATACTATTTTCGTAAAAGAATTTGTTGGGGTAATAATGGGTTTAATGAAATTATTCACAAATCACAGTAAAACCTGAAAACCATGAGACACACAGTTGCTATTATAATAATGTTATTCGCATTTACGGGGATAACCATTGCCAAACATGTCGAAGAAAAGAGCGCAAGGATCGCAGGCCGGCAGTTCCTGGTATCGCAAAGCGGGTCGGCCCTGATGAAAAACACCCCGGAACTTGAACTGGTATATACAGCCTCGGCGCCTTCCGCCGACAACTCAGGCCAGGTTCAGAACTATACCTGTTTTTACGTATTTAATGTTAGTCGTGCCGGAGGGTTTGTCATTGTGTCGGCCGATGACCAGGTAAGACCGGTGCTTGCATGGTCTGATCAGAAAACCTTTGGCCCCGGGTCGATCCCGTCGCATGTGGCTGCCTGGTTGCAGGAGTACTCCGAGCAGATTGCCTATGTTATCGGGCATGATGTGCCGGCAACGGCGGATATCAGCGCTAACTGGGAAACATTGCTCAAACCGGGCAATTTCGGCGGAACACTCAAAAGCGGCAAAACCGTATCCCCCTTACTTCAAACCACCTGGGATCAATCTCCCCATTACAATGCACTCTGTCCGTACGACAGTCAGTACGGGGAACTTACGGTATCCGGCTGTGTTGCCACAGGAATGGCACAGATCATGAAATACTGGAATTTTCCGCTGAGCGGTTCCGGGTTTCACTCGTACAACCACAATAGTTACGGAACGCTCTCTGCCGACTTTGCGGCAACGACCTACGCATGGTCGTCAATGCCGAACAGTGTCACCTCTTCAAACAGTGCCGTGGCTACGCTTATGTATCACTGCGGAGTTGGTGTCGATATGAACTATGGCGTAGGGTCGCAGGGAGGCAGTGGCGCTTATGTGATCTCGTCAAAAAGCCCCGTCACCAACTGTGCCGAGTATGCCATGAAGACATATTTCGGCTATCCCACCAATATGCAGGGGGTGGTTCGTGAAAATTACAGCGATGCGCAATGGATTGGATTGCTGAAGACCGAACTTGACGCCAGTCGCCCGATCCTCTATGCAGGTTTTGGAAGCGGGGGCGGACATTGTTTCGATTGCGACGGTTATGACGGGAATGACTTTTTCCATTTTAACTGGGGATGGTCGGGAAGTTATGACGGCTATTTCTCCATCAATGCCATGAACCCCGGAGGAGTAGGCACCGGCGGCGGTACCGGTGGTTTCAACAGCGGTCACCAGGCGCTAATCGGCATCCAGTCGGCAGGTGGCGGTGGCGGTGGCGGAGGCGGAGGGGGCGGAACCACCTACGACATGAAGTTATACGACTACGTAACACCTTCATCCGGTACCATTAATTACGGTTCAGCTTTCACGGTTCATACGGATGTTGTAAATGCGGGCACCAATACGTTCCAGGGCGACTACTGTGCTGCCCTTTTCGACAACACCAATGCATTTGTCGATTACGTCGGGATCGTTTCCGGCCAGGAGTTGCCGGGCGGTTACCATTATAATGACGGGTTGACATTCTCCAATGCGGGTTCATTCACAATCTTACCGGGCACCTACTATATCGGGATCTATTACCGCCCCACCGGTGGAAACTGGTACCAGGTCGATAACAGCGGAAGCTATACAAACTGGGTGCAGATCAATGTCATCAACCCCAATACCATTGAGCTTTATGAGGCGATGACGGTAACTCCCGGCACGATCTTAACGCAAGGGGGGGCTGTTTCTGTTCACCTCGATGTTGCCAACTACGGATCCTCAGCCTTCAACGGCACCCTGGATGTTTCACTTTACAACCTTGATGGCTCTTTTGTTGAAACCATACAGGAGATGACAGGGATGAACCTGCCTGCCGGCACCCATTATACGAACGGACTTACTTTTGAAACCGGCAGCCTGAATGTTGAACCCGGCACCTATTTGCTCGCAGCCCAGCACAAACCCGATGGCAGCGGCTGGGAACTTACGGGATCAACCTCCTACCAGAACCCTATCCGGGTAACGGTGCAGGAGGAACAGCCTTTAGCCGACCCCTATGAACCCAATAATATAGTTTCAGAGGCATACACCCTGCCTGTAAATTTCAGCGGAAATGAGGCCTTTGTTTCAACGGATGGCTCCAATTGCCACACAGGGGTTGACTATGACCTTTATAAAATTGATCTGCCTGCGGGTTATTCCTACAGTGTGGGGGCCAAATTGTTCGATGCAGGTTTCGGGAACAACGGGCAAACCTATTCTCTGGATGCCATCTTCGTCTACTCGACCGATGGTGAGACTGGATCCGAGGTATTCGACGATATGATCCAGGACAACATTCAGATGGCCAACGGCGGACCGCTCTGGTTCCAGGTTTCGCCCAAATACACTGGCCAGACTGGCACCTATCTCTTTTCCATCAATATCGGGAAGTACCCGTTAGGGACCAATCCTGCTCCTGAGGCTGAGGGCATCAGGGTATTTCCCAACCCGGCAAGTGATCAGCTGTGGGTTGACCTGAGTGAAAACGGCAGCACGGCAACCCGGTTTCAGCTGGTGAATGTGCATGGACAAACCGTTCAGTCGGGGAATCTCCTGGAAAAACAGGGCACTTTAAAGCTAGATGTTAGCACTCTGCCCGATGGCCTGTATCTGCTGAATCTGACAGTTGACGAGGGGATGATTTCGAAACGTGTTGTTGTGAAGAGATAGATCTCAGAGGGACAAATTGCTGTTTAGCTAACTTCAACAATAAACCCTTTAAGGTATTCCCCTTCCGGATGGTAAATACTCACGGGGTGGTCGGGGCCCTGCGACAGCCGGTGCAGGATGCGGACACGCCGGCCGGCCTCCAGGGCCGCCGACATGAGTGCCGACTGAAAGACATCCCGCCCGATTGCCTGAGAACAGGAGAATGAGAACAGTAAACCACCCGGTTTAAGCCGTTTCATTGCCTGGGTATTAATATGGATGTAGGCATGCAGCGCATTGTTCGTTACGGCATGGGTTTTCGCAAACGCCGGCGGATCGAGGATTACAAGGTCGTATTTTTCATCGGTTTCTGTAAGCCAGCGCTTGGCATCCGCCACAAACGACTTGTGATTATCGGCACCGAACCCGTTCAGTTTAACATTCTCTTCGGTCCATTCGATGGCTTGTTTGGAGCTATCGACAGAATGAACCATCGAGGCACCTCCCTTCAAGGCATAAACTGAAAAAGCCCCCGAATAGCAAAAGGCATTGAGTACTTTTTTATCCTTTGCGTAGTACTGGGCAAACATACGATTGGTGCGCTGATCGAGAAAAAAACCTGTTTTTTGTCCGCGCTCCCAGTCTACCCTGAACGGATGGCCGATCTCCGTGATCTCGCCGGTTTGAGGCGTTCCGAAAAGATACTGATCGGGGATGGGCGGCGCTTCTCCACGGCCCTCTGCCCCACCCTGAGGTTTCATGGTTTCGCTGCTCTTGTTGTAAACAGCCTTCAGCTTGTCGCCATAAATCTCCTTCAGGGCATCAACAAACTGCGGTATCAGCCGGTGCATACCCAGCGTATGTGTTTGTATTACAGCCACCCCGTTGTAATAATCGATCATTAGTCCGGGCAGTCCGTCGCCTTCGGTAAACACCAGCCGGTAGGCATTGGTGAGTGCATTATCGGTAAGCATCAGTTTTTCACGAAGGTCGTAGGCCTGAGCGATGCGCGTTTTCCAGTAATTCCCATCGATGGATGATTTGGCAAACTCAAACACCTTGATTGTGATAGAACCCCTGGCGTAGTGGCCCAGTGCCAGAAATTCATTGCGTGAGGATACAACCTCCACGATATCGCCTTCAGCAGGCGCACCTTCGGCCCGGTCGACGGCGCCGGAAAAGATCCAGGGGTGGTTGCGTCTGACGGCGGCTTCCTTACCCGGCTTAAGAATGATTCTTGGAAATACTGACATGGAATAATTTTTGGTAAAGGTACGCTTCCTTGAAATGTTCGGGATAGGAAAATTTCTTTTTTAATTGATACTAAAATTCTTAGTAATTTTGCAAAAAATTTAAACTCACCGAAAATGAAAAAGTATTTAGTGCTTTTATTGATCCCCCTGTTCCTGGCTTGCGGCCGTGAGGCAAAAAAACAGGCTGAAGAATTAAAGTTAAGGAACGACAGCCTGATGGGTCAGACCATGCAGAAAGATGAAGCGATCAATGAGTTCATCCGCTCCATCAACGACATCCAGGGCACACTGGACACCATTAAAATGAAAGAGAACATCATTAATCTCAGCACCGATCGTGGCGGTGAGCTGAAACTCTCAGCCAAGGAGCAGATCAAAAACGACATTCAGACGATCTACAGCCTGATGCAGAAGAACAAAGAGACCGTTGCTGCACTCTCCAAAAAACTCAGGAATTCTACTTTGAAGGTTGATGAACTGCAAAAGATGGTAGAACGCCTTAACAAGGACATCGCCAATAAAGCCGCTGAAATTGAAGACCTCCGCAATAAACTCTCCAAACTGAACAGCTCATTCGAGATGGCCAACCTGAAAATCGATACCCTTTCGAGGACAGTAAAAACCCAGTCGTCCCAGATCAAGGATCAGGACCAGACCATTGCTGCACAGGATGAGGCGCTGAACACTGCTTACTATGTTATCGGTTCCAACAAAGAGCTCAAGAAAAACGGCATCATCAAGAGTGGCGAAATCCTTTCCGATTTCAACAAAGACCTCTTTACCAAGATGGATGTACGCAAAGTGACCGAGATCTCGATCCTGAGCAAAAAAGCCAAGCTGCTTTCCAACCATCCTTCCAGCGCATACAAATTCAATGGCGACAAGAAACTGATTCAGTCGCTCCAGATCCTCGACTACAAAGCTTTCTGGGCAAATTCGAAATACCTGGTTATCGTAGTTGATTAAATGAACAGTAAAATTTCGGTTTTCTTCGTCCTGGTCCTGCTTTTCCACCTTACCTGCGCAGCCCAGAAAAAAAGCCTGAACCAGTTCAAGGTTGCCTTTTACAATACGGAGAATCTCTTCGATACCATCGACGATCCGACCAAAAGCGACAATGACTTTCTGCCTTCCTCGAAAGTTGCCTGGACAACCGAGCGGTACTATCATAAGATCCACAACATCGCCAGGGTTCTGGTAGCCATCGACAGCACAAATCTGCCTGCGGTTATCGGCCTGGCCGAAGTGGAGAATATGACAGTACTGGCCGACCTTATCGCGCAAACCCGCTTGCGCAGCGGGAATTACCAGGCGATCCTCGAGGAGGGGGCTGATCCCCGGGGTATCGATGTCGCCCTGATTTTCAGGAAGGATGTGCTTAATTTGTCAGCCCATAAGGCATTCCCGTCGGCAAAGGCATTTAAAACCCGAAGTATCCTTTACGTTAAACTCGCCGATAAAAAGAACAACAGCTACCATTTTTTCGTTAACCATTGGAAATCACGGCAAGGGGGAGCTGAGGAGACTGCTGCTCAACGTGCCGAGAACGCGACACTGTTGCGGCACCTAACCGACAGCATCTGTTTAATGGATGCAAAGGCCTGCATTGTTGTGATGGGCGACCTGAATGATGAACCCCGGGACAAAAGTATTTCGGAAATCCTCGGAGCGCTTGAGCCTTCAGGTAAACCCTTACCCTGCAGCCTGTACAACCTGCTATACGCTCCTTATCTCAAGGGGGAGGGTACCCTCTACTACAAAGACTGGGATGTATTCGACCAGATCATCGTCTCGGGCAACCTGCTGATCAGCAAGCGTGGCAAAGGACCCTGTATCGTAGCCCCTTACGCGTATATCTTCAAACAGGATTGGATGTTATATGCTAACAAGAGCGGTGTAAAGATTCCCAACCGGACAGCAGGAAGCAAGGAGTATTTCGGCGGCTTCAGCGACCACCTGCCGGTTTACACCACAATCAGGTACTAGCGCAGGCGGGGAGGAATATTCTCTTTGGGCGCAGCTGAGTAATCGACCTCTTTGAGCAAACGCCCCTGTTCATCGAAAAAGCGCCAGATCCCTGTGCGCATATCCTCCTTATAGTTTCCTTCATACTGTACCTTTCCATTGGAGAAATAGGTGGTACGCTTTCCTTCTGCTTTTCCGTTTTTAAATATCCCGGTGCTCCAGGGAGTTCCGTTTTCGTGCCAGTAGGTCCAGTTTCCATCACGCTGACCCGACATGTAGGTTCCTTCCATCTGCGGCTTCCCGTTAGGATAGTAGGTTGTCTCTTTGATTAATTCGCGGCTTGCACCCTTACCCTTGTAAATGCAAACCCGTTTCGGCGACCCGTCGGCATTGGTTTCCTCGATAACTTTATGTTCGGAATTGCAGCCAAAAAAGGCAAAAATAATCAGTACAGTCAGCAGAAATTTTGTTTTCATTTTTCGCAATCAATATTAATCAGTTCAGAATCTAAACCTGAGCCGCTGGCCTTTCACCGAAAGGTCGAACTTTCCGGTGTCGAATACAAGGTTCCCGTTCACCCAGGTATGTGTAACCCTCGATTTAAAGGTAACCCCTTCGAATGGTGACCAGCCGCATTTATAAAGTATGTTCTCCTTTTCAACCACCCATGGATCGTCCTCGTCGACCAGGATGATATCGGCCTTGTAACCTTTACGCAGGAAGCCCCTGTCGGGGATCCGGAAGAGGATGGCCGGGGCATGGCACATTTTTTCGACAATCATCTCGACCGATATCTTTCCGAGATGGTAAAATCCCAGCATAGCCACAAGTGAATGCTGAACAAGCGGGCCTCCGGATGGGCAGAAGAGGGCCGGACGCTCCTTCTCCTCTTTCAGGTGCGGTGCATGGTCGGTAGCAATGATGTCGATCTTTCCATTGAGCAGCCCTTCGAACAATGCGTTGCGGTCGCCGGCGGTTTTAATCGCGGGATTCCATTTGATAAAGGCTCCCTGGTCATCATAATCACGGTCGTCGAACCAGAGGTGATGAATGCAAACCTCTCCGGTGATGCGCTTTTCGCTGAGGGGAACATCGTTGCTCAAAAGGTCCAGCTCCTTTGCAGTGGAAAGGTGCAGCAGGTGCAGCCGGGCATTGTGCTTCCGTGCAAGCGTCACCGCTTTTTCGGAGGAGGTAAAACAGGCCTCCTCACTTCTGATCAGAGGGTGGGCCGAAGCCGGTATATCATCGCCATACCTCTCCTTGAAAAGCGCCAGGTTGCGTTGTATGATGGATTCCTCTTCTGCATGCACGGCGATAAGTAATGGGGATGAGGCAAAAATCGCATCCAGCGACTCCGGATTGTCAACCAGCATGTTGCCGGTAGAGGCCCCGAGAAAAAGTTTCAGTCCGCAGATGCGCGTGGGATCTGCTTTTAGAATCTCAGAGAGGTTGTCGTTGGTGGCTCCGAGGTAAAACGAGTAGTTTGCGAGCGAACTCTCTGCCGCGATCTGGTATTTCTCTTCAAGAATTTCGAGTGTAACTGCCTTCGGGTTCGTATTGGGCATCTCCATGAAGGAGGTAACTCCTCCGGCAATTGCAGCCCTGCTTTCTGATGCAATATCTCCCTTTGCCGTAAGGCCGGGCTCCCTGAAATGGACGTGGTCATCAATGACACCGGGAAGCAGAAATTTCTCTTTGGCATCAAGAGTTAGAGTTCCATCGGGAAAAACGAACCCTGAGGGTGCCCTCCCTTCAAAAACCTCCTCAATCAACCCATTATGAATAAACAACGATCCGTGAAAACGATGTCCTTCATTAACGATAATCGCATTGTGTATATAGTAGGATGTATTCATCTTGGATGCATCTAAACAAGGAAGACTCTGCTGAATTCCGGAAGGAATAATTACCTGACTACCGGTTTATATTTTTTAAACAAACTGCACCAGCGAAGGCTTATAACCCCAAAAACCGCCTCCTTGAATATCCCTTTACTCATTTTCGACTCTCCCATGGTGCGATCGGTAAAAATGATAGGAACCTCGGTTATTTTAAAGCCCAGTTTCCAGGCAGTATATTTCATTTCGATCTGGAAGGCATAACCGGTAAATCTGATCTTGTCGAGATCAATGGTTTCGAGTACCTTGCGGCTGTAGCATTTGAACCCTGCGGTCGTGTCCCATATCTTCATCCGGGTAACAAACCTGACGTAGGCAGAGGCATAATAGGACATAAGCACCCTGCCAATGGGCCAGTTAACAACATTCACACCGGTAACGTAGCGTGAACCGATAGCCAGGTCGGCACCCTGGTTCTTTGCAGCGTCATAAAGGCGGAGAAGGTCGTCGGGGTTGTGCGAAAAATCGGCATCCATTTCGAACATAAACCCATAACCCCGCTGCAGCGCCCATTTAAAGCCATGAATATAGGCCGTGCCCAGTCCGAGTTTTCCTTTGCGCTCCTCTATAAAAAGGCGGTCAGGGAATTCCGGCATCAGGGTTTTCACGATGTGGGCCGTCCCATCCGGGGAGTTGTCTTCAACGATAAGAATATCAAAATCCTTTTCGAGTGAAAATACCTTTCGTATTATTCGCTCAATATTATCCTTTTCGTTGTATGTCGGGATGATGACCAGGCTATCAGACACCGGGAGCAAGATTTAGGTTTACAAAATTAGCAGGATGACTGTAAAAAACAAAATTCTTTCTAAGAACGGAGGAGGGAACCCGAAAATTGTATCGGCCTCCCTCCTCCGGGTTCGTTAATATATCAGAACGCGGGTTGCGATGTTCCCTTCGGCAGTGACCAGCTTCAGCAGGTAGATACCCTGGGCGAGCCGGAGGTCTTTCATTGCCACAGAATTTTTTCCTGTCTGAAGGAATATTTCACGGCTGAATACCATTTTTCCATCAAAGGCCGTCAGTTCCAGGGTAACCTTCTGATCGCGGCTTGCATCAACCGAAACAGTGAAGTTTCCGTCGGAGGGGTTCGGGTAAACCTGCAGCTTTTTCACCAGCGAGTTGGGTTCTCCGATAGCATCATGGGGCTTGAAGGTAATCCGCACCGTATCAGACTGCGTTCCGTACGAATCCGACACCCTGCACCAGATCTTTTTAACGCCGAAACCGACTCCTGAAGAATCGACATTTATAAGCTGTGTAAAGGCGCCGGTCGACCAAACGTAACTATTAAACTGCCCGGCATCCAGCTGAACCACATCGCCACCGTAAACACTCTGGTCGGGACCGAGGTCAAGAACAGGATGTTCGGTGATGGGGATGGCCAGTTTGAACCGTTCCGACCACTCCTGGTAGAAAAGGTTACAGACGGCACCGTCGTGGATAACGATAGTATTCTCGTCGTTGGTCACATTTGCGGCATCGCTCCAGTTGTGGGAACCGGTCCACACAAACGGGTCGGAGCCGGGGGTGTTCCGGTCGACGATCATCATCTTGCTGTGCAGCATTCCATACTCGTGATACTCGCGGAAATCGTTTCCAAGTGCTGCAGTCAGTGCAGTAATTACCTGGGGGGAGGTTGAACGGTTGCTGATGATCACCCTTGAATTCACCCCGGCATTGTGGCGGGCGATGATCGCATCGCTGATAACCGTGCGGGTCATCAGCATGGTTCCGACCTCAAGGTCGTTGTCGGCAGCATTGATATGGGCAACCAACTGGCCGTTAACACCGTCACTAGGGCTGAAAAACACCTCCGTCCGTTTTCCGCCGATGATCAGCTCATGCGGGGTATTGTCTGATTTTGCACCGCCGAATTTTGCGTTGGCCACAACCGGGGTTGGGCCTGAAGAGCCGAACATTTCATTGAATTCAAGCTGATAAACTTTGGCAAGGCTGGCATCCTGAATAAAGAGTACGTTATTGGCATCGGTATTCACATTCTGATCGGTCCAGTTGCAGGAGCCTGTCCAAACGATCGGATCATTCGGGTTTGCAGAGTTTCCGTCGATCACCATAAATTTGTTGTGCATAATGCCTGTGCCGGCAGGGCGGAGGATCTTCCCGATAGCAGGATTGAGCAAGGGTAAGGCAGAGTTGTTCGTTGCCCCATCGCTGACCACCCGCACCGTAACGCCGCGTGTGAAAGCAGCATTCAGCGCCCCGGCGATGTTGGAGATCCCTTCCTCATTGAAATTATAGATCGCCAGGTCGATGGAGTATTTTGCCCTGTTGATGTAGGCGATGCAGGTATCATCTGTTGCCCGGTATATGCGGATTGCCTTGGGTCCTGTGGCAACGGTGGTATCGACCGGACGGGTAAAGTAGGTTTTAATAGATCCCGTGGAGACCGATTGTGTAATGAATGGTTTTAACCCGGAGAACCCTGTGTCGGCTGATGCTACAGAAAACGCCAACACGTAAATAAGATCAGAAGGGCTCAGACCGGGAATGGCGATCGCGTGGGAGGTTCCGGTCCCTGCGACAGCCATATGACCCAGCTCAAGCTGGGGCGTGCGACCATAAAAGAGTTCGGTTGTTCCGGCAATGTTCGTATTCCAGTTCAGCGAGAAGGAGGAGGTTGTGATGTTGCTGACCGCAAGGGGGGTTGTGAAGGAGATCGTGCTGTTGCTGATGATATCGTATTTATCCCGGAGTAAAAACTGATATCCTGCGTTCGGATTGTTATAGTCGAACTGTGAACATATCCAGATTATTGTTACAGGACTGGCAGGAATAATTTGCCCAACCAATCCTGTCGGTCCTGTTGAGGCAATGTTGACACGCACCTGGCATGTTTCACCGTTGGCAGAAACATTATAGTTTGTGTTTCCCTGAAAGGTTCCGCCGCCATTGGCAAAAGTAACACCAACCATCGTGATCAGCCTGCCTTCATATACCTCTCCCATCCCTGCCGGGGTCAGCAGGATTGGAGCGGGAAGTGGCTTGGGTGCAATGGCTTCGAACGAAGTGACAGGGTCAAGTTCCAGCAGCTGGTTATAGAGTTTCAAAACTCCGGTCACAACAATGGAATCGCCCCTCGATATTGAGCTGAAAGCATCGTATTTGTACGCCGCAATACCTGCCGTGGCATCCTGAAAATAGCGGATCGAATTTCCGAGTTCAGAACCATTTGTCACCACACCGCGAACGGTTACAGTTGACCCTATCGGCATTGCCCTCGCCGCTGCAATATTTGCCTGGGAAAAACCCTGAATGGCAACAGCCAGAAGGAGTGTTATCGATAATGTAATTTTTTTCATTTTTATCATTTTACATTTTACCATTTTACCATTTTACCATTTTACCATTTTACCACTTTGCCATTTTACCATTTAATTTTAGTAGCTGATTGCGATTGATGCATTGAAAGTTCTTCCGGCGCCAAAAAAGACACTGGCAGAAGCCGCATCAAAAGTTTTATATTGTGGAACTACATAGGTATCATTGTTTAAAGCATCAGAGATGTATGACCGATCAAGCACATTTAACACACTGGCCCTGATATCGAGTTTAAAATTTTTAAAAATAAACCGATAGCCAGCATTAAGATCGACGAGATAATAAACAGGAAGTTCCCAGGAATCTCTGGGGTTTCCGTTCTCATCCATGTATTGTGGTGTAAGTGAGGTGGGTTCCATGGTTGAATAGTTCTTTCCGAACAAGGTAAAACTACCTGACACATAAAGATATTTGATAATCTCCCACCGCACACTCTCCATAAACTGAAATTGGGCAGCGTCACCGACATGGACTCCCTTGGCATTGAAGGTAAGGCTATCCTGAAGGTTTCCTGAAGGATCATAAACATAGGCTGTTCCTCCGGAGGTCCACTTCCAATCACCCCATGAAAGTACCTGATCCCATTGAACAGAAGGAATTGGTTTCCATCCAAATTCAATTTCAATCCCTTTATGAAGTGCATCGATGCCATTGATATTCACTGGCCAGGTATTTCCTTCCTTGTCCGTAATTGTAATAGGAGAATCCATCGGCTTATTTGCCCATTTTGTTAAATACCCGTTTACATTCAAGCCAATGGTTCGTGTGTTGAAACTGTAACCAACCTCAGCCGCCATGATAATCTCGTTTTTAATATCAACAAATTCCCTGTTTGAGTTATCAAATACATTTGAAAAACGAGGTGCCTTTGTCATGTATCCAATATTCACAAAAACATTGTTTTTCTTGTCAAGGTTATAATTTACCCCGCCCTTTAAAGTAAAACCCGGGAATACCTTCCATGCAGTTTGCGTTGCTCTTGCTTCCTCTGAATTAATATTATAAGAAGTGGGGTTAATAATAAATAATGTGTCTTTAGCCGAGCCTTTTTGTTTAATAACAAACACAGTATCGTTAGATTTGTATTGTTGATCAGTTGCATTAAAGATGAGATTTGATGATCCGTTATAATAGAAAATATCACCATAACCAATAGCCTGGGTATAGGTATTACCATCAAGAACCAAATCCATTTTTTTAAAGTAATCAACGCGTTTATAGGCAGAAACTGAAGTTGTAAGATTCAGGAACATGGTCCATTTTTCAGTCTTGTATTCGAGTAATGCAAATATTCCGCCCCACCTGATCATGCCATCATTGTAATAATAAATTTTATCACCTTCATACATATTCTGATACCTGCTTTTATTTTTATTGGCATCATCTCGAACAAAGTCTCCGCCAAGAAGGTCAAATACTTCACCATGGTGCACCCCTTTATAGGTTCTGAGGTCAAGGCCTCCTGTTAATGTCCAATTTTTATTTATATTCCAATTCACTGTTGATAACAAGCCATACCACCTGTGGTTATTAACACTACTTCTGATAATCCCTTCAGATCTTCCAGTAGGATCATTCATATTGCGATCATAATAGCTCTGATATGTGATCTGACCATTGGTTGGATCAAGGGTAAAAGTTGATGTAATATAAGCACCTGCGCTAGTCGATGAAAAATTTGTGGTTCCTCCACCGTTGCCAATTGAAGCATAAATGATGTTTGACCAATATAATTTGCTGTTGATCCGCCAGAAATCCCTTAAACTCAGCTGAGGTTTAAAGTAGAAGTTTTCTGTCATGGTAAGACTTTCAGGCTCTTCCCGATATATCATATCACCATTTTCTCCTTTGGTCCACCGGTTTAAATATCCCCAATTTGAATTGTAGCGTACTCCGTAGCTATATTTTGCCATAACAGAATCAGGGACACCAAGTTTAGTGGCGTAGTTCTTGTCATATGTGGAAATTGATTCTTTGTCCCTTCGCTGCCCATGCTTTTGAGGCGCACCCATGACAGAAAAGGTCAAGGTATGATTTCCAAGTTTTTTATCTATCCGAAGATATCCGAACCAGCCTTTGGTCCAGGTATTATCAACCCATCCATTACCCTGTTTATAAGAACCGGCAAAGGTAAATCCCCAGCCATGCTTTAATTGTCCGGTGGTCACCCCGACAGAGGTCCTGAGGTAACCATCAGATCCAACTTCTTGCTTGATCAATGCCCCAAAATTCGCATCAATACCTTTGGAGATTATATTCATCGTTCCTCCAACTGAAGGAAGAGCCAGTTTGGAGGCGCCTAACCCGCGCTGCACCTGGATGTTCCGGGTTACGGCATCGAGGCCGAACCAGTTTGACCAGTATACCCATCCGTTTTCCATATCATTGACAGGTATCCCATCAATTGTAACCGCCAGGTTACGTTGATTAAAACCACGAACATTAATACGTGAATCGCCATCGCCTCCCCCTTGCTGGGTTGCATAAACACCTGGTGTTTTATTGAGGATCATCGGAATATCGCGGGAGGCCAACTCTTCCTGTAGTTTTATGGGTTGAACCGTGGAAAATGCCACTGGCGTTTCACGGGTCTTTGCCACATCAGCCACCACTTCAACTTCACTCAGTGTGTGTGTTTTCAGCTGAAAATCCTGGGTAATGTCCGATTGAACGACAATATCCGTTTCCTGCGGCAGGTAACCCACATAGGAAACCTTGAAATGGTAGCTTCCCTTGTCCAGTTTAATATAGTAGCGACCATCCATATCGGTGAGCACCCCTTTCCCGGGGCCGTATGAAACTGTAGCTCCGATGAGGGTTTCATTTGAGTTGGCATCGGTAACAACTCCCCGGATCATATATTTCTGGGAGAAAACAAGTGCCGGAAAGAGCAAAATAACAATCAGAAGAGTAAAATATTTCGTCATGGGACCGGGTATTGGTTTGTTTCGACACAACATAGGGGCAACCGTAATGATTGCCCCTATGGGTTGAGAAATTCAATTTTAAAAAGTTACTGAATTATAAGCTTTTTTACCGCCAGCTGATTATCGCTGAAGCGCAATCTGACAAAATAAACTCCCGGTTTCAGATTGCTGGTGGAAACTTTAATTTCCATAGAGTTGCCGGCATATTCATGAGAATAAACCATATCCCCAAGGATCGAAATAACCTCCAGGGCACCGATCGGGAAGGCCGTTTGAACAGTAAACTGTCCATTGGTAACCGGGTTTGGAAGGATTACAACACTCCGCGTTCCCGTGACCGGATGGATACCGGCGGATGATTTACAGTCGCACCAGTGGGCTCCCAGACTGTCGAAGGTGTTGGCTGGCAATGAATCGTACTCAAGCAAGGCAAAAAAGCTGTTGGGAACTCCGCCTGTCTGTGTCGTGCCGTAGGTGAGCATGGTAGCCATATCAACTCCGTGCTTTATGGTATGTTTTCTGACAAGGGTTTTACTTTTTGTGAGGTATTTGCCGGTCCCCAGGATATAAGGCTTGGTATCGGTCCAGGCACCCGAGGGTGAATAAGTCCCGGACCAGTTCTGTGGCCTGACACCGATTTCTCCAAAAATATCAATGTGCTTCCACAATCCATCGTTCTGTTTCTTCTGCAGTGAAACTGCATCATCGCCATTCCAGAAAACACAGTTACCGCCCGGTGTTGTTCCGCCGTAATCGTAAGGCGCAAGCCAGTCGGCCTTGGCACGAAGGCCGGCCCAAACCATGGTATCCTGTCCGGGTTTCGTGGTATCCTGGATGATAACCCAGGCAGTGTAAGGAGCGATTGTGCCGGTAAGCGGGAGATTGTAGAGCATGTCCTGGTCGGATGTTGTACTGCCGTTTGAAAAGCGGATCAGCCTGTAATTTCCGTCAAGAACTATGGGCGTTCCGGTGGGATTGTAAAGCTCAACAGACTTGTTATTGTTCCAGCCTTCAACATATTCCGACATAAAAAGATCGGCACAATCCTGGGCTTTCAGGGAGGTCAGGGCGATCAGGGAAAATAATAAAAGTATAAGTTTCTTCATATATGAGGTATTAAAAGGTTTCCATGGTTTATTAAGCCGTAAAATTACGAAAAAGCCAGGCAGGTAATATTAATTCAAGGTTAAATGTTGGTAACTTTTAACAGCGGAAGAAGCCGCTCAGTTGCCTCCGCAATATCGGTCACCTCGCGGAAGAGTAGAAACAGTTTCTTTTTCTCCTCTTTCATCACACAGGCTGATGGATTTTCCTTCACGAAATCAAGGATTGCAGTGAATTGCGGCGATTGAAAGTAGGCCGATTCAGGGTTTCCGATAAAGTAGGTCGTGAGCCTGCTATTGCGCAGTACAAGCTTTTCAAATCCGGTCTTTTTCGCCAGCCATCGCAGCCTGATGGTCTCTATGAGTGATAACGTCTGCAAAGGCAGGGGGCCGAAACGGTCGACCATGCGCTCAACAAACTTCACAAGGTTTGTCTCCTGGTCGATGGAATCGAGCTCCTTGTAGAGGTTAAGCCGTTCGGTAATATTGGTGATGTAATAATCCGGAATGAGGATCTCAAGGTCGGTTTCGATCACGCAATCTCGCGCGAACTCCGCGGGGGCCTCATTCGGGAGAAGATCCTTGAAGTCAGACTCCTTCAGCTCGAGCAGGGCTTCATCTAGGATTTTCTGGTACATCTCATACCCGATCTCGGAGATGAAGCCGCTCTGCTCTGCGCCCAGGATGTTGCCGGCTCCCCGGATGTCGAGGTCGCGCATGGCGATGTTAAAACCGCTTCCGAGTTCGGCAAACTCCTCGATGGCCCGCAGCCGTTTGCGTGCTTCGTCGGTGAGCACCGACATGGGCGGCGCCAGCAGGTAACAGAAGGCCTTCTTGTTCGAGCGCCCAACCCTGCCCCGCATCTGGTGCAGGTCGCTCAGTCCGTAGTGGTGCGCCTCGTTGATGATGATGGTGTTCACATTGGGGATATCAAGCCCCGATTCGATGATGGTGGTAGCTACCAGCACATCGTACTCTCCTTCGATAAAATCAACCATGATCTTCTCGAGCTTCGCGCCGTCCATCTGTCCGTGAGCCACAGCCACCCGGGTACGGGGAACCGTTCGCTGTATCATCCCGGCAAGTTCCATGATATTCTGGATGCGCGTAGTCACAAAAAAGACCTGTCCGCCGCGTGATATTTCGTAGATAATCGCTTCGCGGATAATGTCCTCGGTAAATGGATGGATCTCCGTCTGCACCGGATAGCGGTTGGGTGGCGGGGTGTTGATGATCGAGAGATCGCGCGCCCCCATAAGAGAAAACTGCAGCGTGCGGGGAATGGGAGTTGCCGTGAGCGTAAGTGTGTCGACATTCACCCGCATCTGCTTCATCTTCTCCTTTGCGGCTACTCCGAATTTTTGCTCCTCGTCAACGATCAGCAGACCAAGGTCCTTGAAAACGATGTCTTTACTCAGCAACCGGTGGGTGCCGATTATGATGTCTATTTTCCCGGCTTCGAGATCGGCAAGAACCTCCTTCTGCGCTTTCGCCGATTTAAACCGGTTGATGTAATCGACCCTGCAGGGGAAGGCCTTCAGCCTGTCGCGGAATGTTTTGAAATGCTGGAGGGCGAGTATGGTTGTAGGGACAAGTATGGCAGCCTGCTTGCTGTCGCATACGGCTTTAAATGCAGCCCTGATCGCGATCTCGGTCTTACCAAAACCCACATCTCCGCAAATCAGGCGATCCATAGGGAAACTCTCTTCAAGATCCTTCTTTACATCGGCTGTCGATTTGATCTGATCGGGTGTATCCTCGTATATGAAGGAGGCCTCCAGCTCTGTTTGCAGGTAGTTGTCGGGGGCAAAGGCAAAACCGGTTGTGGCGCGGCGTTCTGCATAGAGTTTGATGAGGTCTTTGGCAATGTCCTTGACCCGGCTCTTGGTTTTGTTTTTAAGCTTGTTCCACACATCCGAACCGAGCCGGTTCAGTGTAGGCGCCGTACCCTCCTTTCCGATAAACTTTGAAATGCGGTGAAGTGAGTGGATGCTTACATACAGAAGGTCGTCGTTTTTGTATATCAGCCGGATGGCCTCCTGCTCTTTCCCGTTGTTGCTGATCTTCTCGAGGCCGTCGAACCTCCCGACGCCGTGATCGATATGGGTCACAAAATCACCGGGTTTCAGGTCGTAAAGATCCTTTAAAGTGAGTGCCTCCTTGCCGGCGTATCCGTCGCGCAGCTGAAAGCGGTGGTACCGTTCAAAGATCTGGTGGTCGGTATAGCACGCGATCTTCAGGTCTTTGTCGACGAAACCTTCGTGGAGGGAGAAGTTCAGGGTAACCAGGAGGGCGTGATCCGTGACGCGTGACGCAGAATGGGTGACGCGTGACGCGTGACGCGTGACGTTGGATTCTGGCTTGCTTTGGATTTCGTCGAAGATAGAATGCAACCTTTCGGCCTGCTTGGGGTTGTCGGCAAGCAGGTAGTTGGCGTAGCCGTTTTCGAGGTTCCGGTGAAGGTCTTCGATAAGGAGGTCGAAATTCTTATTGAAGGAGGGCTGCGGACTCTGGTTGAAAAGGAATGGCTGGCCGGTCTTAAAATAAAACTGTCTGCCAAATTCCAGCGTGGAAAAATCAAGCAGCGACTTCAGAAATTCGCTACCGGAAAGGAGCAGGTCGCTTGCCGGTTGTTTGTCCATAACGTCGGCCATAAAACCGGCCTCGTCGAGCCACACCATCGCTTTTTCGGGCAGGAAGGAGAAGATGGGTTCCCAGGCGATCTTTTTTTCTGAATTCACCCGCACATCGGGCACGATGGTGACTTCGGCCTTTTTTTCTACCGACAGCTGGGTTGCGGGATCGAATGTGCGGATGGAGGCGACCTTATCGCCGGAGAATTCAATGCGGTAAGGATGATCGCTGCTGAAGGAGTAGATGTCGATCAGTCCGCCTCGCAGTGAAAACTGTCCGGGTTCCACCACAAAATCTGCACGTTCGAATTCGTATTCAATCAGCAGGTCAAGGATGAACTCCATGTTTACCTGTTCGCCGGAAAGGAGCTTCAGCGTATTCTTTTCGAGGTATTTCCGGTTGACCACCTTTTCAGAGACAGCTTCGGGATAACTCACGATGATGAATTTGCGTGCCCTGCTGCTGAGCCGGCTCAGTACCTCGGTGCGCGACAGGAGTCCTTGGTTGTCTTTGATGCCCGAACCAAACCCGCGTTTAAATGAAGAGGGAAAGAAGAGTACCCGTTTTTTATCGGCAGGGACCTCCTCCTCACCAAGGATATGCTCAAGGTCGTTATAAAAATAGGCCGCACTCTCCTGGTCGTTCAGGATGATACATTGTACTGTTGAAGCGGAATTGTAAACTGATGCCGCAATAAATGCACGGGCCGATCCGATGAGGCCTTTGAGGTGAAGACGGAAGCGGGGCATATCCATCTCCGGCGGCCCGGAATGGCCCGATGCCGGTGAAAATAACTTCCGTATCTCCTCCAGCCGGGGGTGATTTGAATAAGCCGATAAAAGTTCAGGGTGGGTCAGGGAGGCAATCCGGTTAATCGATCCTGAAATCCGGAGAAAATTCCTGCATCAGTGCCTCAGCTTTTTCTACCATGTAGGAAGGTCCTGCGAAAAGAGGCGCCCGTTCGTGCAGCTCTTTGGGCTGAATATCGAGCATCCTGCGGAAACCGTCGGAGGCTTTGCCACCGGCCTGCTCGGCAATAAAAGCAACCGGATTGCACTCATAAAGCAAACGCAACTTGCCATGTTTGGTTTTTGTGGTTCCGGGATAGATAAAGATGCCCCCGCGTATCAGGTTGCGGTGAATATCGGCCACCATCGAGCCGATGTACCGGGTTGAATAGGGCCGATGGGTGCCCTTGTCGTCCTCCTGGCAATATTGAATATATCGCTTCACCCCTTCCGGAAAATAGATGTAATTGGCCTCGTTGATGGAGTAGATGTTCCCAAATTCGGGATATTTCATGTTCGGATGGCTGAGGATGAAGAGTCCGACCGAGGGATCGAGCGTAAACCCGTTAACCCCATAGCCGGTTGTATAAACAAGTACTGTGGAAGAGCCATACAGCACATACCCTGCTGCAACGAGATTGCGTCCGGGCTGGAGGAAATCCTCTATTGTCGCGATGCCGCGCACAGTACGCCGGCGGTAGATCGAGAAAATAGTTCCGATGGAGACATTGGATTCTATGTTCGATGAGCCGTCGAGCGGATCGATCGCAACTACATATTTTCCGTTTTTCGATATTTCGCTGTCGAGGATGATGATCTCATCGTTCTCCTCCGAGCCGATGGCACAGCACTGACCTCCCGATTTCAAGGCAGCAATAAACTGATCGTTGGCGTAAACATCCAGTTTTTTCTGTTCTTCACCCTGTACGTTCACCTCTCCTGCATAGCCCATGACCTCGCCAAGTCCTGCGCGGTTTACCTCGCGGTTGACGAACTTGGCTGCGATGCCGATGTCGTTGAGCAAACGCGAAAGTTCGCCGGAAGCCTGGGGATATTCTGACTGTTTCTCGATGATGAACTCGGTAAGGGTTTTAAATTTCATGGCTGGATTTTTTGGAAATGCAAAAGTACGAAAAATCTCTACCTTTGTCTCATGCAAATCAGGGTTTTCAAATTTGGGGGGACTTCGGTAAACAGTGCTGCGGGCATCCGGAATGTTGCTGCAATCCTGAGGAAACAGCCGCAATCGCAGCTAATGCTGGTTGTTTCGGCAATGGGAAAGACGACCAACGACCTCGAACAGGTTCTCAGCCACTACATGGCCAACGATCCGGTTGCCATGATCGATTCGTTTCAGAAGGTGCAGGATTACCATTTCCGCATACTGGGTGAATTGTTCCCCGACCACAGTCATTTTGTTTACAGCGTAGTTGATTCGCTGTTCAACCAACTCCGGGGTTATCTGCGAAAAGGACATCTCTATACCGATTCCCGGCCCGGCTATGATTTTGAATATGACCAGATTGTAAGTTACGGGGAGCTTTTCTCTGCAGAGATTCTTCAGTATTTCCTGGCGGAGAGTGCACTCAATTGCAGGCTCTTCGATGCCCGGGAACTTATTCACACCGACAGCACTTACCGCGATGCGCGGGTTGACTGGCAAAAGACTTCGGAAGCTGTGAGAAAAAAGATCACCCCATTCTTCACCCGTGAGAAGGGGAAGAGCCCGGTGGCGCTTACCCAGGGTTTTATTGCCGGCGACCCGGATAAAAACACCACCACTCTGGGGCGCGAAGGTTCCGATTTTTCGGCTGCCATCTTCGCCTATTGCCTGAAAACCTCTGAACTCACCATCTGGAAAGACGTTCCGGGTGTATTCAATGCCGATCCCAAATGGTTCGGAAACCCGAAAAAACTCAACACCCTGTCATATCGCGAAGCCATCGAGCTGGCTTATTACGGGGCAAGCATCATTCATCCGAAGACCATCAAGCCGCTCGAAAATGCAAACATTACACTGCATGTAAAGAGTTTTTACAATCCCTCACTGAGTGGCACCACGATAAAGCATATCGAAGCCTGGAAAATATCCTTTCCGATCTTCATTCGGAAACAGAACCAGGTTCTTATCTCCCTGTCGCCCAGGGATTTTTCATTTATCATAGAGGAAAATCTCAGCCAGATATTCGAAACAATGGCAAGGCACCAGGTGAAGGTGAACCTGATGCAGAACTCTGCCATCAGTTTCTCGGTTTGTGTTGACAACGACCCGATGAAACTGCCGGCATTGCTGGAAATTCTGAAGAAGGCTTATGAGATAAGGTACAATGAAGGGGTTGAACTGTATACCATCCGTCATTACAACCCTGCGGCCATTAAAAAGATCACAGCCGGGCGTGAGGTACTCATGGAACAGAAGAGCCGGAATACCCTTCAGCTCATTGTCAGGTAACTATTCGGGCAGCACTATCGGGAAGTCGTATCTGAACTCCTCAGATACCGGCTTTTCAAGAATATTTGTCAGGAAATCGACATATGCATCGGTAAACCTGAATTTATTGATGTCGTAGTAGTCCTCCGAAAGCGGTTTGTTTCCCACGGCACCCATATCGATCGACGATGTGTTGAACTCTTCCAGCTCAACATGAGGAACGATCCTGTTGATTACAGGCATGTGTCCGTAGTCTTCACGAAGCAGCAGGTCGACAACCTTATCGGCGAGGGTTGAAGTGAGCCGGCGGTCGTAATGGCGGCAATGGCCCGAACGTGCATAGTAACCGGTGATCTGGGCGCGGGCTTCGATGCCCAGTTTGGCCGAGATCTCCGAGGCAACAACTCCACTCACACCGCCGAAACGAGGATGGCCGTATTCATCTACTTCGGATGATGCGTAAACTACATCAACCTTACCGCTCCGCTCATCGAACCAGCGGATCCCTTCAGAAACCGGGATGACAAGGCACTTTTTCTTAGAATTCATGTAGGCCTCCTTCACGGTTTCGAAGAAGACCTCCTTACGGGCCTGGGTAATTTCATATTCGGGAATCAGTCCCAGGGAACCGCCACCGAATATTGAGGTTCCGGTGAGCCAGCCGGCATCGCGGCCCATCACTTCCAGAACGATGATGCGTGAATGTGATTCGGCGGTGGTACGCAGGGCTGCCGTCATCTCCATGATGGCGATGCCTGCCGAAGGGAAGCCCGGACAAAGCACGGCTTCAATATCTTTTCCGTTGTAATGGTGAATGGTACGGGTGCGCAGGTCGTTGTCGATGGTTTTCGGGAAGCCGATCACAGGGATGCCTTCTGTTTCAAAAAGTCGTTTTGCGGCTCCGTTGGTATCGTCGCCGCCGATGGTAACCAGCACATCGATCTTATAGCGCGCAAGGTTACGCATCACCTGTGGTACACGGCTTTCAGGATTTTTTTTCGACGGAAAAGGGTTGGTGCGGCTCGAGCGAAGGGCAGTCCCTCCATAATAACCGTCGTACGGCTGATGTGTAAGATCAACGATATTGCCGTCGCCAAGAAGACCTTTCCATCCCTGCAATACTCCGTAAACTTTAAAACCCAGCATGGAGGCGCGGTTGCGAACGGCTTCAATGCTGGAGTTGATGGCGGGAGTATCTCCTCCGCCCGAAAGTATGGCCAGGGTTTTTCCTTTGAAAATCTTGTTTTCGGTCTTCATTTCAGTGCTGTTTTTGGGACTGCAAATTTAGATTTTTTTCTTCACCGGAACAAGGATGCGGCTTTCTACTCCGGGAACGACCTGATTATCTTATCAACCAGCACCCGGGCCAGTTTGAACCTGGATTCAACGGTCCAGCCTGCAATATGGGGAGAGAGTATAACATTGTCGCATTCCATCAGGTATTTCATTCCTTCAGGCGGGTCGGCCGACAGCCTTTCGAAGGAGGAATCCTCGTATTCGAGAACATCGAGGGCCGCACCCAGTACCTTTCCGGATTTAAGTTTCGCAATCAGATCGGCAGTTTTAACAACCGGTCCGCGGGAAGTATTGATGAGGAAGAGGGGTTTTCTGAAATGGTCGAGAAAATTTCCATCCACCATGTATTTCGTTTCGGCAGTAAGCGGTACATGCAGGCTCAGTATGTCGCATGATGCAAACAGTTCATCCAGGGTTGTTTCGCGCGTATTTCCGTCGGAATAGCCGGATTTGTATTTGTCCCAGGAGATCACATCCGCCTCAAACCCCCTGAGTCGTTGGGCAAAGGCGCTTCCCATGTTCCCATACCCGATGATCCCCACCGTTTTTCCCTTAATCTCGGTGCCCCGGTTGCCTTCACGGTCCCATATTCCACTCTTCACCTCCAGGTCGGCACGGTTGAGATGGTTCATCAGTGAGAGGAGCATCCCGATGGCATGTTCGCCCACGGCATCGCGGTTTCCTTCGGGGGAATTAAGGCAGAGCACCCTTTTCCGAACGGCATATTCCGTGTCGATACTCTCCATTCCTGCGCCGACCCTGGCAATGAACTGCAAACGGATGGCTTTGTCGAGGAACTCCCTGTCGATGGCTATCCGGCTGCGGATGACGATGCCTGTGTAGCCTCCGACGAGCTCCAGGATTTCGTCGCGGCCGGCATCTGTGGCAAAATCGCAGATCCAGCCGGCAGCGATAAGTTCGGCGGGTATCAGGGGGTGAACCCCATCGATAAACAGGACCTTCTGCATAAGCGGCAAAATTACGATTCCACGGTGATATTTTACCGGATTGGCAGTCAACCCGCGAAAAAATCGTAATTTCGGCACTCCAAATAAGTTGCCTGTGTTGAATTTTCCAGTCAGAACCATATTGCGGAACAGGATTACCATCCTTGTTGTTATCGGCCTTATTACCGTGTTTATGGGGTATAAGGCAAAAGATGTTAAATTGCTATACGAGAGTACCAGTATTCTGCCGGCTTCCGACTCAACTACAATAATTTATAAGAATTTCACAAAGCAGTTCGGTGAAGACGGCACCGTGGTTTTTCTCGGATTTACAGATAAAAATATCTTCAACCTGAACCGTTTCAATGCCATTTACGACCTTGCCGATTCGCTGAAGAAGATCAGGGGTGTGCAGGAGATCGTCTCCATTACCCGGCTCTATACCCTGGTGAAAAACGATTCGCTGAAAAAATTTGAATTCCTTCCCATCAGCCCCAATAAACCGCTAACCCAGGCAGAAACCGATTCCATCCGCAGGCTTATTTATTCCCTTCCTTTCTACGATAAGCTTGTTTACAACAGGGAGACAGGCGCCACGCTCATGGCACTTACCCTCGACAGGAACCTGATAAACTCCAAAGACCGGCTGAGGCTTATCTACGAAATCAAGGACATGGTCGACCGTTTTTCGATACGAGCCGGCACCGAGATGCACTTTTCCGGGTTGCCTTACATCCGCACCCTGGTGGCACAGAAACTGCAGAAGGAGCTGAAGTTCTTCGTGATCCTTGCCCTGCTGATCTCGGCACTGTTCCTGTTTGTTTTTTTCCGGTCGGTAAAAGCAGTAGTTTTCCCCATTCTTATAGTAATCATCAGCGTAGTGTGGGCGCTGGGAATGATGGCACTCTTCGGGTACAAGATAACGATGCTTACGGCCATCATACCACCCCTGCTCATCGTGATCGGTGTTGAAAATTGTATTTTCATCCTCAACAAATACCATTACGAATACAGCCACCACAAGAACCAGGCGAAGGCGCTAACGAGGGTGATCCAGCGCATCGGGGTTGCCAACCTGCTCACCAACGCAGCCACAGCCGCCGGTTTTGCCGCTTTTGTGATCACCAACAACAAGCTGCTGGTGGAGTTTGGATTGATTGCCGCCATCAACATCATGGTCATCTTTGTGCTTTCACTTACCATGGTGCCGATCTTTTTCAGTTTCCTCCCTCCTCCCAAGGCAAAGAACACCAGACACATTGAGGCCAGTCTCGCCAAATCGCTTATCGACAAGGCCGTTTACTGGGTTACCCATTACCGCAACCCGATCTATGTTGCCATGGCGGTGCTGGTTGTGGTGGGGGTTATCGGGTCCACACAATTGAAGATCTCCGGAACGATCGTCGACGACATATCGAAGAATGACCCCATATATAAGGATATGCTCTTCTTTGAGAAACATTTCAAAGGAATAATGCCACTGGAGATTGTGGTCGACACGAAAAAGAAAAAAGGGGTGCTGAACCTTGCCACCTTAAAACGGATCGACCGGCTGCAGGATAGTCTCATGACCTACCCGCAGCTTTCGAAAGCCCTGTCGATCGTGGAGGTGATAAAATCGGCCAAACAGGCATTTTACGCCGGCGACCCCGAACAATACAACCTGCCCAACAGCAATGAGCTTACCTTTATGGCAGGCTACATCCCACAGATCAAATCAGGCAAGCGTAATATTATCAGCAATTTCATCGATTCCGGATACCAGGTAACACGCATCAGCGTGCAGATGGCCAATGTGGGAACGAAAAAGATCGACAGCATAGAGCGAAGCCTCAAACCCACCATCGACTCGATCTTCCCTCCGGCGAAATACAAGGTAACGATGACAGGCACCAGCGTGGTTTTTCTCAAAGGGACCAACTTCCTTATCCGCAACCTCTGGGAGAGCATTGCCCTGGCGGTGGTGGTTATTGCGCTGCTTCTGGCGTTTCTTTTTACCTCCTGGCGGATGATCCTTATCTCGCTGATCCCGAACCTTATTCCGCAGCTCATGACCGCAGCCCTGATGGGCTTTACAGGAATTCCGATAAAGCCGTCGACCATCCTGATCTTCAGCATTGCGCTTGGGATATCGGTCGATAACTCGATCCAGTTCCTGTCGCGATACCGGCTTCAGCTGAAACAAACCGGTCACGACATCCCATCATCGGTGATCTCGGCATTGAAAGAGACCGGCTACAGCATGATCTACTCCTCCACGGTGCTCTTTTTCGGGTTTGCCATTTTCATGCTCTCCACCTTCGGGGGCACCCAGGCACTCGGATTCCTGATCTCCTTTACCTTGCTTGTTGCCGGTTTGCTGAATATGTTCGTACTGCCGTCGATGCTTCTCACACTGGATAAATGGAGTACAACGAAAGCCTTCGAAAAACCGCTTGTCAAAATATACCTGGATGAGGATATGGATACCGGCCGGTTTGAGGATGAAAAACCTGATAATTCATAAGATCATAAAACGTTTGTGATATGAAAGGAATCGTACTTGCCGGCGGCGCCGGAACCCGCCTTCACCCTCTTACACTGGCAGTGAGCAAACAGCTGATGCCGGTTTACGACAAGCCCATGATCTACTATCCCCTTTCGGTACTGATGATGGCCGGGATCAGTGAGATACTCATCATTTCAACCCCCCACGACCTTCCCAATTTCAGGCAGCTTCTTGGCGACGGGCGCGAACTCGGCTGTTCGTTCTCTTACATTGAGCAGGTAGTTCCGAACGGGCTTGCTCAGGCATTCGTGCTGGGGGCAGAGTTTATCGGCAACGATAAGGTGGCGCTGGTACTGGGCGACAATATATTCTTCGGAAATGGTCTTTCTCAGCTTGTACAGGAGAACAACGATCCCACGGGCGGGGTGGTATTTGCCTATCATGTAAACGATCCCGAACGTTACGGTGTGGTGGAATTCGATGATCACTTCAAGGCATTGAGCATCGAGGAGAAACCAAAGCAGCCCAAATCGCATTTCGCCGTACCTGGACTCTATTTCTACGACAATTCGGTTGTAGAGGTGGCCAGGAATATTGCACCCAGCGCCCGCGGCGAATATGAGATCACCGATGTGAACCGCTACTACCTTGAACACGGATTGCTGAAGGTCGGTGTACTGAGCCGGGGTATTGCATGGCTCGATACAGGCACCTTTGAATCGCTGCTGCAGGCGGCCCAGTTTGTTGAGGTTGTTCAGAACCGGCAGGGGTTAAAAATAGGCTGTATCGAAGAGATCGCCTACCGGATGAAATTCATCACCAGGGAGCAACTCAACAAAGTAGCGGCACCCCTGCTGAAGAGCGGCTATGGGCAATACCTGGTAAATCTAACCGACTAACCGCTGAACCTGCTTCCATGTACTCCTACCCTGCCCTGCTTCAACGCATTACCGATGCCTTTGCCGGCACCTGGTTTGTTCAGGAGCCCCAAGAACTGTATGAACCCATTGCCTATACCCTCGAGGAGGGTGGCAAAAGACTCCGCCCGGTGCTTGTACTTCTCGCCTGCGATCTTTTCGACGGCGATATAGAAAAGGCGCTGTACCCCGCCATGGGACTGGAAATTTTCCACAATTTCACCCTTCTCCACGACGATATCATGGACCAGGCTTCCATCAGACGCGGGAAACAGGCAGTGCACAAAAAATGGAATGCAAACACTGCCATTCTTTCAGGCGATACGATGTTCGTGCTCGCCTACGAATATGTGGCAAAAACCGATCCGGCCCTGCTCCCCCGGGTGATGGATCTGTTTAACGATACGGCCCGGAAGGTTTGTGAAGGACAGCAGTACGATATGAATTTCGAAACGCGGAAGGATGTTTCGATTGAAGAATACATGATGATGATCAGGCTGAAGACGGCGGTACTTATTGCATGCAGCCTCAAGCTGGGCGCCATTCTTTCGCATGCCAACCCTGAGGATGCCGAAAATATTTACCAGTTCGGGATTCATCTCGGCCTGGCATTTCAGCTGCAGGATGATTTCCTGGATGCTTTCGGAGAGGTTTCCAAATTCGGAAAAGCCATCGGTGGCGACATTGTGACCAATAAAAAAACCTTCCTCTACCTGAATGCCTTCGACCGTGCAAGAGAGGATGACCTGATAAAGCTCACCCATCTTTTCACCGACAGGGAGATCGGCAATAGGGAGAAAACAGAGGGAATCGTGGATCTTTACCGCAAGTTGAATATCGACCAGCTGACGGGCAGGGAAATAGAGGCTCAGCTTGAGCGGGGACTGGAAATCCTGGATTCGCTTGCTGTGGATCCGGACCGGAAAACGGAGCTTAGAAATCTTGCCCTCGGAATGAATAGACGGGAATCATAACGCTTCAAGCTCTTCAAGCTGCAGATGCAACTGCTCCCACCGCGACATTTCGATTTCGTGGAACTTCTTCAGCGTCTGGTACTCCGAATAGAGGCTTCCGTCCTGAATTTTCGCCTGGTGTTTGTGCGGATCGCCCAGCATGCCCTCCTTCACCTTCATCTCCCGTTCCAGTCGTTCAATCTCTTCCTCCGATTTGGTGATCTGGGTCTTAATCTTTCTGACTTCACGCTCCGACTCCTTCTTCTTCTCCCAGGATTGTTTGTTGACAGATGCCGGGGCTGCTTTTTCCTGTGCCGGTGTTTTTTTCCGGTTCACCTCCAGTTCGCTCAGGTTGCGAAGGTTTCGCTGCTCAAGAAAATCATATATGTCGCCGATGTACTCTTTAATTGTCCCTTTACGGAATTCAAAAACCCGGTTGGTAAGCCCCTGTAGAAAATCACGGTCGTGCGATACGATAATCAGGGTGCCGTTGAACTGCAGCAATGCGCTCTTGAGCACATCTTTCGAATGCATGTCGAGATGGTTGGTCGGCTCATCAAGTATCAGCAGGTTTGCAGGGGTAAGAAGCAGCTTGGCTATGGAAAGCCTCGACTTTTCGCCGCCCGAAAGCACCTTCACCTTTTTATCTATGTCGTCGCCGCTGAAAAGGAAACCGCCAAGGATGCCTTTGATGCGCGGGCGAATATCGCCAACAGCTATTTCGTCGATGGTTGCAAAAACAGTTTTTTCAGGATCCAGGTAGTCGCTCTGGTCCTGGGCATAGTAGCCGGTAACAACATTGTGTCCGAATTTCAGTTCACCGGAAAATTCCACAAGTCCGGTGATCACCTTCGACAGGGTTGTTTTACCCTCCCCGTTTTTTCCGACAAAGGCAATGCGGTCGTTTTTGATTACCGAAAATTCCAGGTCATTCAGTACCCGTTTCTGCGGATAGTCTTTCGAGAGATGATGTGCCTCCATGATGATCTTCCCCGAGTGCGGAGCAGGCGGAAAGCGAAAATGAATTCCCGACTCATCGATCGTATCTATCTCTACCAGGTCTATCTTATCGAGCAGTTTTATCCGCGACTGAACCTGTTTTGCCTTGGTGGCTTTCGACCGGAACCGTTCGATGAACCGCTCGATCTGTTTTATCTGCCGCTGCTGGTTGTTGAAGGTTGCCATCTGGCTCTCCATCCGCTCCTCGCGCATCTCGACGTAACCCGAATAGTTGGCTTTGTAGTCGTAAATTTTTCCCTGTGAAATCTCTATCGACCGCCTTGTTACATTGTCGAGAAAAGCCCTGTCGTGCGATACAAGCACAACCGCTCCCTTGTAGTCCACAAGAAACTCCTCGAGCCACTGTATCGATTCGATGTCGAGGTGGTTGGTAGGCTCATCAAGCAGCACCAGGTTGGGCTGCTGCAGCAAAAGTTTTGCAATTTCCACGCGCATCTGCCATCCGCTGCTGAATTCAGACAGTTTGCGGGTAAGGTCTTCCCGTTCAAACCCAAGACCGGCAAGCACCTTTTCAATGTTCACATGTATGGCCTGCCCGCCGATCAGGTGATAACGTTCCAGGGCATCAGAGTGTTTTTTGATCAGTTTGTGATAGCTGTCCGACTCGAAATCGGTTCGTTCCTGAATTTGTAATTCACAGGCCCTGACCTTGTCCTCGAGATGCTGAACCTCCGAAAAGGCGCCCATGGCCTCATCCATAACTGTCTTCATGCTCTGGGCAGCCATTTCCTGGGGCAGGTATCCGATTGTGAAACCATCGGGAACGATCACATCCCCCTCATCGGCACGCTGTACTCCCTTGATGATCTTCAGCAGGGTAGATTTCCCAGCGCCGTTCTTACCGACCAGCCCGATCCTGTCTTTATCGTTGATAATAAATGAAACATGGTCGAAAAGCGATTCGCCACTGAACTGTACAGAAAGGTTGTTGACGGATATCATAGGATTTGCAAAGATAAAAAAAAGGGTGGGCCGATGGCCCACCCTTTTAGAGGTAAAGACGACCCGGAGGGTCGCCTTTTCAGAATTAGCGTGTAACTGTGATCTTCACGGTACGGATACCCTGGCCGGTCGAAACCTTCACAAAGTATACGCCCGAACGCAGTGATGTAACGTTGATCTTAGCTGTTTTGGAGTCAACATTGCTGCTGGTCCATACAGTCTGACCTACGAAATTAATCACATCGATGCCCGTGATCGTGTAATCGCTCTTCACGTTTACAAGTTCAGTTGCAGGGTTCGGGTAAACCATGATCTGACC
>CAYHCQ010000018.1:0-30686 GCA_964355115.1 uncultured Prolixibacteraceae bacterium
CTCCGAAGGCTGTGCCAACAGATTTACAGTCTGCCCCATTTGACCGCTCTGGTATTTCCCCGAAAAAACATTAACTCAAAGAACCTCCTGGTTTCCTGATTCCATTATAAACCCGGAACTCAGAGCCGATGGACGGATTCGAACCGCCGACCAGCTGATTACAAATCAGCTGCTCTACCAGCTGAGCTACATCGGCAATCGATTTTTCCTTTCTTTAAAAAGGACTGCAAAAGTATAAACTATTTGGATACGAAACAAGGGTTTTGTCAAAAAATTACCCAAAAAAAGAATTTTTTTTTAACAAACTCCGTACCGAACTCTGAAAAGCCTATGGATAAAGACGATTAGGAAAATAAAAAGGCAACCCGGGAGAGGTTGCCTTCATGATTTTTCAACAATATATAGTCACTCACCGCGTACCTTTTCCTTATGCTTCACAAGCTGTTTCCGGAGAGCTTCCACTGAGTGGTCAACTGCCGCTTCAAAGGTGGCCGACTCCTTCTTTGCAAAAAGATCGTATCCCTTGATAATGAGCCGGACTTCGGCCACTTTGTTCTCCTTTGAATCGGTATTTCCTACTTTTAGGATCACCTCACTGCTGATAACACCCTCAAAAAAGGTGTGCAGCTTTTCCACCTTCTCCTTAATAAAAGCTTCCAATTTCTTGTCCGCTTTGAAATGAACTGAGTTAATCTTGACATTCATTCCTACCTCCTTTTTTATGCCTTTGGATGGGCTTGTTTGTAAATAGTCTTAAGCTTTTCAATTGTATTGTGGGTATAGACCTGCGTGGCGGAAAGGTTCGCATGGCCAAGCAACTCCTTAACCGCATTCAGTTCTGCACCATTATTCAACATGTTGGTGGCAAATGTGTGCCTTAACACATGCGGACTCTTTTTATCGAGTGTTGTAACCCCCGCAAGGTATTTATTTACTGTAAGGTATACCATTTTCGGATAAACTTTCCGGCCTTTACCGGTAAGGAACAGATCAGGATTTCCGCTGAAACACCGTTCCTTTTCAGTAAGATACTCTTTTAGAAGTAAAGAGAACCTATAGCTGAACGGTATCAATCGCTCTTTATTTCGCTTCCCGAGCACCTTAATTGTATTATTGTGAAAGTCAATATCTGTTTCTTTTAGGTTAACCAATTCCGATAACCGCATTCCGGTTGCATAAAACATCTCAATGATCAGCTTATCCCTGAGACCGGAATACCCTTCCCCAAAATCTGACCGGTCGAGCAGTATATCCATTCTTTCTTTGTCGATAAATACCGGAAGCCGCTTTGATGTCCTTGGAGAGGTGATTTTTCTCATAGGATTTTCCACAACAACTCCCTCCCGGATGAGAAACTTATAGAATGATTTGAGGGTGGTAAGTTTACGGTTTACCGACCGGGGGAGAATACCGTGCTCTATCATATTCACCAGCCATGAACGGATCATGGAATGGCTCACCTCATTTATTACATTCGTATTATAACTCAGGGCAAGATACTCGAAAAACTGGTCAAGGTCATTTCGGTAAGCAACAACGGTATTTGGGGAATACCGTTTTTCAAATTCTATGTAAGCGAGAAAGCGTTCCTTCACCATTCAGCAAAAAAAAAGAAGAAATTCTGCGAGTGCCATTCAGAGTATAAATATACAATGATATTAAGGCAAAGCAAAATTTCTTCTCAAAAAAAATCTTACGCTGTTACATTGCAGCTTCCGCGTCCTGGAGACCCTGGATGTAAATGGCTTTATTAACAGCCTCTCTGTGCTTGATCGAGGGCTTGGTAAATTTCTGACGTTCACGAAGTTCTTTCACAACGCCGGTTTTTTCAAACTTACGTTTCAGTTTTTTCAGGGCTCTGTCGATGCTCTCGCCTTCTTTAACAGGTACGATAATCATGCTTTTACGCTCGCTTTCTTTAAGGTGAATAATCTGGTTTACTACTAAAAGGGCCGCAAAATTACAAAGTTATAACCACAATACCAAAAAAAGATGCAAGATATAAGATGCAAGATAAATGATGGGGATAATTAACCATCTTGCTTCCTGCATCAATCAAAGGTTCTTTAAGATAAATTCGGTCATCCGGGTATATAAATGGTATGAGGTGTTCTTACCGGTATAGATACCGTGATTGGAATTCGGATAGAACTGGGATTCGAATTGCTTGTTGGCTCCAACCAGTGCAGTGGCCATGTCATATGAATTCTGAGGATGTACATTATCGTCGGCCATGCCATGGATCATAAGTAATTTTCCCGTTAGTTTGCCGGCATGGTTAACGGGTGAATTGTCCTCGTACCCCTGGTTGTTTTCTTTGGGGGTGCGCATAAACCTCTCAGTATAAATGTTGTCGTAATACTTCCAGTTGGTAACCGATGCCACCGCAACCCCGAAACTGAACACACCGGCCCCCTTTGTCAAACAGGATAGTGTAAGGTATCCGCCGAAACTCCATCCCCACATACCGATCCGGTCTTTATCAACGAATGAGAGGCTGCCAAGATATTTTGCCGCTTCGATCTGATCCATTGTTTCATATTTCCCGAGTTGCAGGTAAGTGCACTTCTTGAACTCCTCTCCCCTGCCTCCGGTACCGCGGTTATCGACCGAAACTACAACAATGCCTTGCTGAGCCCAAAGTTGGTTCCAACTCGAAACTGTTCCCCAGGAGTTCACGACAGTTTGTGAGCCGGGGCCACCATATATGGTAAATATTACAGGATACTTTTTCAACGAATCAAAATCAGGAGGCTTAAGCATCCAGCCGTTCAACACCAGGTTATCTGAGGTTCTCACAGTGAAGAATTCAGCCTTGCCGAAGTTGTATTCGGCCATGGTCTCTTTCAGTTTTGCATTGTCCTGAAGCACTCTTTCCTCTTTTCCCTGGGAATTGTAAACAGCGCTATAGGGGGGTGTATTGATATCAGACCACCGGTTTATAAACCATGCATAATTACGGCTGAATTCCGGCGCGTTACTTCCCGTTCGGGCATTCAGCTTCGTCTTCTTACCTCCGGAAAGAGCGATTGAGTATATATCCTTATCAAGGGGCGAAGTTTCGGTGGAGGTGTAGAAAACAAGTCCGTTCTTCTCATCAACACCCAAAATATTCAAAACCTCCCAGTTGCCCGATGTAAGCTGTTGAATCAGAACGCCATCCATTCCGTAGAGATAGATATGCCTGTAACCGTCTCTCTCACTTGTAAAAAGAAATCCCTTGTTGCCTTTAAGGAAAGTGAGGTGGTCGTTGATTTCAATGTAATACTTATTCTCTTCAGTATAGATGGTTCTGGTGCCACCGGTAATACCGTCGGCCAGAACGAGTTCAAGTTTGTTCTGGTGACGGTTCATCCGGTAGAAGGCCAGGGCATTGGGATCGCTTGTCCATTTCATGCGAGGAATGTAGATGTCACGCTCATTTCCAAGGTCAACCTTCACGGATTGTTTATTCTGGCAGCCGTAAACGAAGAGATCGACCAGGGAGTTGTCCTCTCCGGCTTTGGGATACTTGTATTTATATTGCTCGGGGTACAAATCACCGTAATAAGTCAACTGGTATTCCTTCACCTTGCTTTCATCAAAGCGGTAAAATGCAATCTTTTTACTGTCGGGCGACCATGCAAACGCCTTTGAAAATTCAAACTCCTCCTCATAAACCCAATCGGAAGCACCATTAATAATCTCATTTACTTTACCGTCGGCAGTTACCTGAAACTCCTCCCAAGTATTCAGGTCAGTAAAGTAGATATTGTTGTCGCGTACGAAGGCCACTTTCGTTGCATCCGGTGAGAAGGCAGCGAGTCTTTGCTTTCCTTTTCCTGACAAAGGCTTCAACACGCCTGTCTTCAAATCAAACACATAGTAGTTTGCTTTTGAGGAACGACGGTAAATCGGCTCATCGTCGGTGGCAAAGAGCAGCCTGGTTTCATCGTCGCTGAATTCAAAGCTGCCCATGTCAATAGGGACCGTATCACCAGCAGGAATAAGCATTTTGGAGGCAACTATCGTTCGTGTATACTTGCCGGAAACATATTCGTATTCATTCAGGCTATCCTTTTTCAGTTGACAATAGTAATCACCATCGTTCATTGACTGTATTCCATAAGCACCGCGGGAGGAAAACTTTCTATTCTTGTAAATGTCATCCAGGGAGATGGATTTTTTTTCTGTCTGTGCAACCAGTGCTCCTGATGATAAAACCAGGATCAAAACCATAAATGACCTGAGAAGTGGATGTATCATATGCCTGCCATTTAAATTATGAGATTAAATCTGAGGGTCAAAAGTAGAAAATTATGCGGAAGCAGGTTGACTTCTTCATTAAAAAGATTTTCTATCTTTGCACCTCCATTTCGGGATTTTAGCTCAGTTGGTTTAGAGCATCGCCTTGACAGGGCGGGGGTCGTGGGTTCGAATCCCTCAAATCCCACAAAAGAGCCGGTATTCCCGGCTTTTTTTGTCCCCGAATCACTCACTGCCGATCCCCGGTTATTTTCTTAGTCTCTACGTTTTCGATAAGGATTTTCCAACCAGCTAATCATTACTTTACCAACAGAAAAAAATCTATTGACAAAGGGTACAAAAATTCTTAAATTTGCATTACAAAAACATTAAATTAATCCTTAAATGATAAAAATTAAAATTATGAAAAAAATTATACTTTCGCTATTAGTATTCCACGCCGTCTTTTGCCTCAATGCCCAGAGTGTATTGCGGTACAATTTCAACAATGTCCTTTCAGAGACCAATGGCGTCGGTCCGGTTCTTTCTGTACTTGGGAACCAGGGTATTTTCCTGGTGGATACCCTGAATGAAGTGAGTGGAAAAACCAAAACGGTTTATCGCTTTGAAAAAAACTCCGGGTTCCAGTTCAACAACACCGATGCAGGCAATTTCCTTGGTGAAACCTATACTATTGAGCTCTATTTTGTTTTCGACAACCTCTCGAGCTGGAAACGGGTAATAGACTGGAAAAACCGGACAACCGATAATGGTGCCTATGTTTACAACGGGCAGTTGAACTTTTACAATTATATATACAGCGGCGAGGCTCCCGTTCTTGCCGGTGAATACACTTATTATATTGTGACACGGGACGGCGCCTCAAAAGCGCTGAAGATCTATACAGATGCCAAAGTAGAGATTGAGTTCAATGATATAAATAATGAGGGGGTTTTGAGCGCCGACAATGTACTTAACTTTTTCCATGACGACCTCCCGGTTCCAAATGAAGCAAGTTCAGGTGCGGTTGCCATGCTGAACATTTATGATTATGCACTCGATACGAATACCATCAATCAGAAATATATCGATCTTCAGAGTTATATCTTTAGCACAGGGGATAAAAAACAGGAGACCCTGGGTGTTTATCCCAACCCTGCAAAGGATTTCATTACGATCAATCTGGATAAAATAAAACAGGAGGGAGAATCAGACATCTCTATTTTGGACATGACCGGAGCTGTTGTCTATTCAGGCAGAATCGATGGTTCATCAACTGTTCGCATAAACCTTTCCTCACTGAACCTCGCCGCGGGTATTTATATTGTGAAAGCGGAGACAAAATCAGGCAATTATCTAAGGAAGTTTGTAATTCAGAAATAACGATCGGACAACCGATAAGCTAAAAAAGCACTCCCACCCTGAGGTTCATAAAATGCGAATCCAGGGTGGCTTTTGTTTCTACCCCGTAGGTTGTGATCCACTGCCGTGTCTGCTGAAACCTGTATCCAAGCGAAAAAACCATGATACGACGCTTATTTACATTCACTTTAACACCTGCTCCCACCCCGGCTGTGGCTCCCCCAAGTCCCATGCCCGCCTGCCCTTTCATCCATCCGAGAGCATAACCAACATTCACATAGAAAAAGGGTGAATTATTCCGTTTAAGAATATTTGAGCGCAAATCAAGGTAGAAGGGCAGAAAACCCCGCGATTTCCAGAGTTCTATGCCTGCTCCGATACCCAATTGTATCGCCGGCGAAAACGTAAAACCATTGAAGGTGGTGAGCAACATTGATCCCACCCCTACGGCCGTGTCCCTGTATCTGTCGAGTCCCTCGGCCAGTCCAAACCCGATGCTTAGTTCCGTGATGTTGGTATAACCCCATACCTTAACATCATCCTCATAGCCAGCCTTTTCAAATACAGGTAAACTCTCCTTCCTGATCACCTTCACATCTCCCATGTCGATGGCCAGCGTATCCATCCCGCTGAGTAATATTTTCAGTGATGAATCAGGTATGAGTTCAATTATCTTTCCCCGCAGGAATGTTCCGTTTTTCAGGTAAACAACGTCTACCTGGGTCTCTTGTGAGAACAGTACAACCGGAACAATTAACAGAAACAGGATGATGAGGAGCCGGTGTGACATAGAAACGATATCAGTAAGGTTGGAAATAGGCGCTGTTATTCAGTTCAAAGATATTTGATTTTCATTTACTGGAAAAACCTAAGAATTATTTATGCATCTTTACAGTTAAATTTCACCGCGGATGGAATCCGAAAACTATAAGATCCTGGCTGTCGATGATAACCCCAAAAACCTGAAAGTACTGGCGGCTCTCCTCTCTTCGCACAGTTATGCGGTGGACTATGCATTTTCAGGGGCCGAAGCGCTGAAATTCCTTGCGGCGGAAGAATATGATCTGGTGCTTCTTGATATTATGATGCCGGAAATGGATGGATTTGAGACCTGCCTCAGAATCAGGGAAGATGCGCGCCATAAAGATCTTCCTGTAATTTTCCTGACTGCAAAAACCGAGATAGAGAGCATAACTGAAGCATTCAGGTCGGGCGGATTCGACTATGTCACGAAGCCATTCCGAAGTGCCGAATTACTGGCAAGGGTCAACACCCATATTGAATTAAAGCGGCTCAGGGAAAGACAGAAAGAGCTGAACAGGTGGCTGGAAGAGCAGGTCAGCCAGCGAACCGAGGAACTTGTGCAAACAAATACGAAACTCGAAGAGGCAAATCACGAACTCCAGGTCCTGGACAAGGCAAAAAATGAATTTCTCAGGATGATCAACCATGAGATAAGAACTCCGCTGAATGCCATCCTTGGTTTTACCGATATCCTGAAAACGCAGCTCAAATCATCCGAGATTTTTGAGTTTGTCGAATACCTCGACATTGCTTCACTTCGGCTGGAAAAGTTTCTGATGGTGGTGCTGCAGATTACGGAACTAAGGACAAAAAACAGACCCATAGAAAAAGAACAAGTCTCTTTGAACCAGGTAATTTCCACAGCTAAAGAGAGGATGAGTGAAGGTTTTACAACAAAGAACATCAAACCGTTATTGTCTGCAAACCTGATCAACCTCTATATTCCGGGAAATTTTAAACTGCTGCAGTCATGCTTTGAATGCCTTCTTGAGAATGCAGTAACACATTCTGAAGAGAACGGCGAGATCACCATCCAGGCGAATGAGATATCGGAACAGGTAATCGTCGAAATTATCGATCAGGGAAATGGCTTTTCACAGCAGGCGCTAAACACCCTTTTCCGGATCTTTGCCATCGGTGAACAGCACGTGGATCAGAATGCAGGTCTTGGTCTTGCCCTGGTAAAACTGATTATGGACGCCCACCATGGGGAGGTTCAAATAAACAATAACCCCGGCCGTGGCGCGACAGTAAGATTACTTTTCCGGAAATCCTGACTCTTTTTACGTAACTTCGCTTAACTAATTTCACCATTTCACCATTTCACCATTTCACCATTTCACCATTTCACCATTTCACTATTTCACTATGAACATAACCCTCTTTGGTGCCGCCGGCAATGTTACCGGAACCGCCTACTACTTTCAAACAAGCCAGGCACGCATCATGATTGATTGCGGTGCATTCCAGGGCGGCAGGGATTCAGAACTGAAGAACAGGAAAGCCCCCCCTGTGGATTACGAATCGCTGGATGCCATCTTGCTGACCCATGGACATCTTGATCATTGCGGACGCCTTCCGCTGACCGTTAAGGAGGGATACAATGGCCCCATTTATGCCACCCCGGCGACTATTGATATCGCCTCCCTGGTACTGCGCGATTCGCTCAAGGTTCAGAATAGCGACCTTGAAAAGTTGAACCGGAGATTAAAACGGAACGGGAAGCGCCCTGTGGAAGCCCACTTCACTGAAAAGGAGGTGGAGAGAGCGATCGCCCTCATGCAACCCCTCCCATACCACCAGGAATTTCAGGTTGCCCGGGGCATATCGGCTGTGGTTGACGAAGCCGGCCACATCATGGGAAGCGGTACCTTCAGGTTAATGGCTGAAGAGAAGGGCCAATCGAAGGTAATTGTTTTCTCAGGTGATCTGGGTCCGTATGGTATGGCGATTGTTCGCGATGCTGAACCCTTTCCCGCAGCCGACCTGGTATTTATGGAATCGACTTATGGAGACAGGGACCACAAGCCCCTTGCAGAGACGCTATCGGAAATGCATACTATCATCAGGACGGCGCTGCAGACAAAAGGAAAGATCCTTGTGCCCTCATTTGCAATAGGCCGTACCCAGGACATGCTTTATTACCTTGAACAGGCATTTGCCAGGGGCGTGCTGCCTCCGTTTCCAATCTATATCGACAGCCCGATGGCCATCGAGGCCACGCGCATATATATGAGCCATCCGGAATTGTTTGATGAGGAGATGAAGCAGTTTGTCAAGGCCGGCAGTCTGATTAAGTACGGAGGATATATTCATCCTACCGCCTCTCCCGAAGAGTCGAAAAAGCTTAACGATGTTCCGGGTCCCTGCATGATCATCGCCGGTTCGGGAATGTGCAATGCCGGCCGAATCCAGCATCACCTGCGTCATAATCTCTGGCGCCCCGAAACCTCTGTACTTATAGTGGGCTACCAGGCCGAAGGCACTTTGGGAAGGAGGCTGGTGGATGGTACTTCATCGGTCACAATATGGGGAGAAAGGATTGCCGTACAGGCTCAGATTCACAAGTTGGGTGGTTTCAGTGCCCATGCCGGACAGGCCGACCTGCTCCGCTGGTTCGATGCCATTGCACCTTCCAGGCCGAAACTGGTCCTTACGCATGGGGAAGACCGGGCACGCATTCCCCTGGCGAAAATCATGAGCGAACGTTACGGAATCACTCCTCTTCTGCCAGAATATGGCGATGTAATCGAGGTCTGAATTATTCAAACCGGATCTCAAGATCATCAAGGAACAGAGGCTTCCGAGAGATATTCCAGACATAAAACTGGATAATTGTCTCCCCGTCATAAACTCGAGGGATTTTGAAATCCGAAGCAATTTTCGTCCATGTACGGGGTTTCAATGCCTTGTGATTTATCGGCTCCGCCTTCCACACTTCCGCCTTGCCATTTTTTTCAATACATGAAACAAGCAATGCCGATACCCCGGTTGTATCCGGTAGCCAGCACCAAACCGACACCCTGGCATGCCTTGGTATAAAGTCTTTAAAATCACTGAATTTCTTCCTGTATTGGCAGTCCACCTGCTTCATGGTATCAAACTCCATGCACCGCCCGCGTGAATGAAAAAGATTGTAGGTGACCTTATAATCGCGAAAAATCTCCCCATTCTCGAAATCATTCAGGAACGACTGAGGCATCCGCTGCGGTTCGTAGATACCAGCTTTACTGAGATTCGTAACAAAATGGTCCCAGTCCCAGGTGGAACCGGTAAAACACTTTTCAACCTGGTGCGTCATCACGGCAATACTCATCCTGACATTGAAATATACGACCAGAATAATAAACAGGTATATCAGGCTGCGCAGAAAGATGTTTTTCAATAAAATGATCCTGTCAAGAAAAACGGCTAATGGAATCGCCAGCAAAGGATAATACTCTACAAAGGCTCTATGGCCGGAGGAACAGCCAAAATACCAGTAAGAGTAGGCTGCCGCTATGTATGAGACAATTAGAAAAACCATCGTGATAAACCAGCCGTCGGTTCGTTTTCGCCAAATCATAATTATCAAGCCGGCCAGGAAGCAAAGGAGAACAGGGTTAAAAAGGAAAAAGCCGTTGAGTGGAGAGAACCAGACCGCGGCAAATAAAGGGTGATTCCAGTTGGTAAATCCTGAGCCGTATGTGACTTTAAAAAAGCTGCCATTGAGGTAATTATAATAGAAGAGTTGAGGTAAAATAAACAATGCAAGAGTCGGAAGAAGAACCAGAATATACTTCGGTCTCAGGATATTGCGGATCCTCCTGACAACCTCTTTACCCGATCGTGCATCAAGCAAAAAAAATGCAAGTCCGATTAACATATTTGTAGGCCGTACCACGGTTAAAAAAGCAAATGCCAAACACATCACCAGGAAAACCCGGTACCTTGAAATGTCGCCATTAAAGAGTTTCTGGGTATAGAGAAATACTGAAATTGCAGCAAAGGAATAGATATGCGACATGAGTGTGTCTGAAACACCGTAATTCAAAAGATTTGTCCCTAAGAATAAGATAACCAGTGTAAAAATGACCGTTGCCCGCCGGAAAGAAAACTTCAGAAACTTATACAGAAAAAACAGGCCGAGTGTAAGATAAAAGGCTCCTGCAACTTCTGCTGCCTGGTGGTAAAGCAAAGAAAATCCGCCCTCTTCGTCCTGGCCTGAAAGGATTGAAATCCAATGCGCAGTCAGAAAAAACGGTGACAGCATCAAGGATACCCCATAAAAATACTGTGTCTGGATTTTATGAGTCTTGTGATCGAGATAAAACCCCCACCCTGTCTTTTCATCCATTCCAGCCGGGCATTTGCCGGGATTGAAATCAAAAAACAGTGTCGCCGGAAGGTAGATGTAATAGCCTGCCTTATCGGCAAAAATTGTGCTGTACCAGTTGAACCTCCCGTTCGGTTTGTTCGCTAATACTACAACCGCCGCAATTGCAGCAAAGACAAGAATGAAAATGACGACCTCCCTGATCCGCCGCTTTATTCCGTGTTTTCGACCTTTGCCTCCCACATCCACGTATTGATTTTCTGTTATCACCTTATTTCCCAATTGCTACACCCGTGTTTCCCTGTTCTGTTTTCATTGCCTCAACCTTAAAATCATCCAAATACAAATTCCCCCCACCGGTATTCCAGAAATATGCCTGAATAAAATCGTCATCCAGACGATCCGGCGGAAGATAATAATCATAGACGATGTGGTTCCACCGGTGCGGTATTATTGACAGGGTATTAAGCGGAATTCCCTGATAATTGAAGGCTGATCCATTGTGGATGCAGGCAACCACAAGGTTTACCTTCAGGTTGTGCGGAGCTCCGCCATAATAAACATATGCCGAAACCCTGAGCCTGACAGCCTGTTTGCTATCAAAATCGCTGAATTTCCGGGAGAGTCCCGGTGAAAATTGCTGAACCGCATCCAGGTTGAAGCAGTACTTGCCCGAATGAAAAACCTCATCTGTTTGTGCCTGAGCCGGACTCACCCCGGTTTCAAAGCTGCTGTAATATATTGTTAAACCTTCGGAGCTATCGGGAGGCCTTTGAACCCAGTCACCGGTAAAAGGCAGCGAACGGGATTCGGAATTTACTGTCTGCATGATATTCCAGGCACTCAACACCAACAGAATCGCTATCCCGGTCAACTTAAAGGGCCAACGGCCTGCCCACACCCATTGAATCAAATAGCCAAGCGGAAGGGCTGCCAATACGATAGAACCTGTCAGGTCAAACCTGCCAATACCTGCCTCGTACCATTCCGGGGGAAGGCTTCCAATAAATAACATCAGGATCACCGATGGAATAAAGCAGGTATAAAATAACGGTTTGTTAAGTTTTGCAAGAAGAAAATACCCTGGAATCAGCAGGAAAAAAACCGGTGTGCAGCGAAAAAGTCCGTTTTTTTGAGAAAACAGAGCCTCAGGCAGATGCATCGCAAGGAGTTTGAGGTTTTCAGAAATTCCCCAGGTATCATAAAAGAGATGACCCGTAACAGATTTCCAGTAAACAAACGGAACCAGAACCAGAAGCAGAAAAGTAACAATTCCGGCCACAATGGGTTTCCGGTTCAGCCTGACCCCGGCAAATCTCTGCTTCAATGATCTGTAGTCATAAACGCCCCACAGCAGCAGAACTGGCAGAAAAACAAATCCCGCAGGCTTGATCAGTACAGATAATCCGGCAGAAAGCCCCACCAGGATTGCGTACTTAATCCGGTATTTTTCATGGTATTTTATCAGGTTCCAAACCCCAAAAGTGAAAATAAAGAAAAGGGTGCCATCAGGAATCCAGCTTTTATAACAAAAAATCCACAAAAGGTCAGTAGTGAAAAAAATCGCTCCAAGGGTAAGGTGGGCCACAGGTTTTTCGAAAAAATGTCTCAGGATACGCCATAAAAACCAGAGCCCGGCCAAAAGGTAAACCAATCCTCCCAGAAAAATAGCAACCTGGTAAGGAACTGAGAGTCCATCGGCCTGATAGCCGGAAATGGCGGCAAGAGCTTGTCCCGTCAGAAAAAAAGGCGATAATAACAGTGCATACCCAGGGAGATCCTTTATTACATAGCCGTCAGATAAATTGCTTCCGGCCTGATAAAATCCAGTTAAAAAAAAGCCGCTCTCCTTAGATGACCGGAGGAAACCAAACCGCTGAGATTCCGGCTCAGATTTCTGCAGGCAGGCAGGAAGATAGAGGTAACTGCCTGCAATGTCATTAAGCAGGAACGCAGGTGGCTGTTGAAAACGGATCGGATTATTATGGATTGCAATGGAAAGAAGTGTAATCCCCGCCACAAGGTAGATGTAGTAGAAATAAAAATGTTTCTTTTTCATTCCCAAACTGGTTAGATATGCTTCCTGATCATATCCAGCATCTCGTTGGCACGAATCGGTTTTGCAATAAAATCATTACAACCGGCTTCAAAGGCTGCATCGCGGTCAACGTCGCCAGCATAGGCAGTCTGGGCAATTACGGGGAGATTTTCCCGAAGGATTTTGATCATCCTGGTGGCTTCAAGTCCATTCATACCGGGGAGCCTGATATCCATTAAAACGACGCTAAAGAATGAAAACAGCCTGCACAGCTCAACTGCCTCCTCCCCATTCTCGGCATGATATATTGCTGCCTTTGTGGGCTTAAGCAGCACATCAAGATAGTTGTAACTGATCTGATCATCTTCAACTACCAGGATAACCTTATTCTTCCAGTTAAACAATTGGCTTTCAATCATTACGCAGATATTTCGAGCTTATGTGTCATCAAATATAATACATTCCCTCACACCTGAACCAGGTATTGTATATCTTCGTCAATTAAATATTGACAATAAAAAACCCAATGCGTCATACAAAAATCGTAGCAACAATCGGTCCTGCAAGCAGCTCACCCGAAATGATACGGCAGCTCATCGGAGCGGGGATGGATGTGGCCCGCCTTAATTTTTCACATGGCAACTATGACGATCATGCGATGGTCATCGGGAACATCAGAGCGATTTCGAATGAGATGGACACGCCGATCACATTGCTGCAGGACCTTCAGGGACCAAAGATCCGTGTTGGACAGCTACCGGGCGGGGAACTAATTTTACATAAGGACGCTCTTGTTTCCATTGTGCCCGAAGCTGATTTTACCGGACAGCCGGATACTTTCCCGGTAGATTATTCCCATGCCGCTGAAGAGGCCAAACCAGGTACCCTGGTACTTCTCGCCGACGGACTTTTCGAGCTCGAGGTTGCCGAAGTTAAAGGCAATATACTAATTTGCAGAGTAATTGACGGTGGAATACTTAAGAGCCGTAAAGGGGTGAACTTTCCCGATCTAAAGTTAAAACTTCCTTCCCTGACTGAGAAAGACCGCCAAGACCTCGAATTCGGTTTGAAACACGACATTGACTGGGTTTCGCTCAGTTTTGTACGCTGCGCCGAAGACGTAATGGAGTTAAAGAGGTATATCGGAGAACTTGGCTATCTGAAACCGGTAATTGCCAAGATTGAAAAGCCTCAGGCAGTGGAAAACCTGGAAGAGATCCTCGACCAGGTACAGGGAATCATGGTAGCCCGGGGCGACCTTGGAGTTGAGATGTTTCCCGAGAAGGTACCGATGATTCAAAAACATATCATTGAGCAATGCAACAGGCGCGGGCTGCCTGTAATAACTGCTACTCAGATGCTCGAAAGCATGATCCACGACCCGCGCCCTACCCGCGCCGAAGCGAACGATGTGGCTAATGCGATCATCGATGGAACAGATTGTACGATGCTTTCCGGTGAATCGGCTGTGGGAGAATACCCGGTGAAGGCGGTGGAGATGATGGCAAGGATTGCGGTTGAGGTAGAAAACTATATCGAGTTTAAAACTTATCCTGCTTCCGGCCGCGTCGAAATAATCGGCCTGAGTGAAGCAGCAAGCCACCTCGAAAAGATTGTTGATGTAAAATGCATTGTTGTATTTACCACAAGCGGCCGCAGTGCCAGGTATATTGCTGCGGAACGTCCCAAAAAACCCATCTACGCCCTCACCAACAACCTGTTGGTTTATCATGCACTTAACCTGTTCTGGGGCATCAGACCCATTTTGGTGAAGCAAACATGCTCAACTTTTGAAGAGTTGTCGGAGCTGACTGAAAACATACTTAAAACCCGGAATCTTGCCGGATCCGGTGAGAAGATCCTAATTATGGGAGGGGTTCCAAATTACCAGCCAGGGGGGACCAACTTCATAAAAATTCACACTATGTCGGGAAGTTGAAGTGTGCATCTTTCCCTTTGCAGTTAATCACCGAATTTGTAACTTATTCCCGCATTAATAATGGCATTGGTCCCGATGCCGAATTCGCCATAGCAACTGAGGGCCCGTCCCACCCGGAAGCCGAGCAAAGTCAGCTGTCCGGCTGGCAGGTATTTTTGGTAGTGTTTTTCATCCGACATGTAGGTTTCTGTTTTATAGACCATGGCAATACCCAATGCTGCACCAGAATACATGCAGAATGAGGGTCTGTTGTAGTATCGAAACCTGATGTTTGCCATCCCCGACCAGTAATTGTCGTTATATTCTGTCAAAGTCTGTGACGAATAAGTATAGTTGCTTGATGTATGGGTAACATTGGTAAAACTGGCCTGAAAACCGACGGCGATGACTGAGCCCAATGAGCGTGAGTATCCCATGATAACAGATCCCGCAGTATTATAATTATCATCGGAGTTCTGATTGACAATGAAATACAATGAACCGAATCCATACGAAACGTAGACATCATTGGTAAGGTCGTGTTGATCATTTTTAACCCGTTTCTCTTCCTGCTGATTTTGTGCATCAGCAGGGAAACCGGCAAAAAGAAAAAAGAGGATAATGGAGGAAAGGATTGTTTTCATGGAGTTACAGTTTAAATTACCAGTGTGATTTGTTTAACAAAGATAACTATTTTTACTTTGCTTTAGTATAGGATCGGGCATGCAGATTTGGACCGTATATAAAAAATCTGGAAAATGAATCAAAAAACCTTTAGAACCGCACTATTCCTTGCGTTTGCTTTATCGAATACAGTAATTAATACATCTATTGCACAGCAAAGGTCATGTGCCCTCGTAGTCAATGCTTCAGAATGGTCGGTCGACGGACGAACGAATGCATCTCTGGTACGACCAGGTGACACCATCTGTCTGCTTAACGGGACGCGGCAGTTCCTTTGGTTATCATACCTGCACGGAACTGCCGCGCAACCCATCGTGGTAATGAACAGCGGAGGGGTGGTTGATGTTAGCGGCTATTATTACGGTATTAAGATCGACTCTTGTTCGCACCTCGTTTTCTCAGGAAGGGGTGTTGCAGGTCTGAAATACGGTGTCAACATCCATGATGTAAACGGCGTAGGATTGTCGATTCAGGGCTTAAGCACGGATATCGAAGTTGAAGGGCTTGAGATTTCACGCACAGAATTGCCAGGCATCTATGCAAAATCTGATCCCGATACCCTTTTCAATTCCACCCGTGACAAGTACATTCAGCGCAATACGGTAATTCATGACAATTATATTCATCATACAAAAATGGAGGGGTTGTATATCGGCAACTCACACTATTTTGGTAAAACCTTGTCATGGCATGGGCACGACACAGTTGTTTATCCGCACTCTCTGAAAGGGGTTCAAATCTACAGCAATCATATTGACTCCACCGGATGGGATGGCATACAGGTTTCGTCGGCAGACTCTGGCTGTTTCATCCACCATAATTATATTTATGCCGACAGTCAGCTGGAAGAGTTGGGGCAGATGTCGGGGCTGCTCATCGGAGGAGGCTCCAGCTGCGACTGTTACAACAATTCCATCATGAACGGCAAGGGAGATGGAATCGATGTTTTCGGACAAGGAACTGAATTGGTTTATAACAATTTCATATATCAGGCCGGACGAAATTTCAGACCTACCGATCTTTATTCTCCATATTTTAAAGTTGGCATCTATGCTGGAAAAACTCAGATGAACATGCCAACCACTTTAGGTATTTATTACAACACGATAGTTTATCCGAAGAGTTACGGAATCCGTTTCGCTGAGTATCCCGGTATCGGACACATGGCTTCTAGTAATATTATCATCGGCCCAGGGATGTACTTTAAGGTGGGAGATAAAGGCTTTATCATGAAAGAAAATTCAACCACCGATTTTGTATGGTTTAACAATATTTCAAGCGCCTTCTGTAAGCCGGTAAATTTTAAGGATACGGTATTTTGCAACTTCGATCTTCAACCTTCATCACAAGCTGTTGATAAAGGATCCTACGTCCCCGGGTTCAACATACAGTGGGATTTCTTATGCCGTTGGCGTCCTTTTGCCAGGGGGTTGGATATAGGGGCCTTTGAGTGCCAGGATCCATCGCTCATCGGATTTGATGAATCCAGAAAATTACCATGTTTTTTCGAGGCACTTGTTCCCAATCCGGCCGATCATCAGGTTGAAATCGCTTATTATCTGAATGAATCTGCTTCAATCATGATGGCTCTGTATAATAACCGGGGACAGCTTGTTTCCAAATTATTTGAAGGGTTAAGGTCGGCGGGATCCTACCGGATGTCTGTTAATGTAAACGAATTAGGATCAGGTGAATACCATTGCATTATAAAAATGCCTCAAGGAATGGTTTCACGGAGTCTGATCATATCGCATCGCTAAAAGCAGATGAAGCTCCACTGGCAGAATTCTCCGGAGGTAGGCTTTTATATTGATCAACGGATCTCAGGGATTTACTAAACTTTTACGGATACAAACTCCCCTTTCAACCTGCTTCGTTCGGCAGCAAAACCCATCAGGTGGCTTTCAATGGACTGATCGATGGTTGAGGTGAGCCTACCGGGATCCTTATTGACCACAGCAGATACGAAATCCCGCATCAGAAACCAATCACCGCCGCCATGGCCGCTGTTTTTATAATCTTCCACATCTTCTGCTTTTGGCAGGAGCCTGACCGTTTTGTCGGTTCTGAAATCAGTTACTGAAATTTCATTCATATCTCCAACAAGGTCACCCATTGAACCCATAACTCGGGTCCTTCGTCCGCTGTAAGAGGTAAATGCCTCCATTGAGAAGTTTGCGGTAACGCCGTTTTCAAAATTCATGGAGGTGATATAATGGTCGGGCTGGTCGTTGTCCATATGGTATACACATCTTCCATAGTTCGTGGTGCGCAGGTATTCAAGAATTGCCTCCCCTCGCTTATCTTTTTCTTCAGGCAGGTCAAAAACATAGGTCCACCCACCCCCACGGTAATATATCCGGAGAGCGGAATATGGGCAGGTCGATTCCTCAGTGCATCCCTCCATGCACCTCGGGGTGCTTCCTTTGGGGGCATTTTCTCTCCGGAACCATTTCAGGTCTCCCATGGCCGCAATACTTTTGCAGTTCTTCCCGATCATCCATCTCAGGATGTCGAGGTCGTGGCAGGATTTTGCAAGGATAATGGGTGTTGTAGCTTTAGAATTGTGCCAGTTGCCCCGCACATAGGAATGCGACATATGAATGTGCTCGATCGGTTCGAGGTGCTGAATGCTGATCAACTCTCCAATGGCTCCCTCTTCGATAAGGCTCTTCATTCTGATGAAATAGGGAGAATATCTCAAAACATGGCAAACAGCAACAATCCGGCCGGTTTTACGGGTCATTGCAAGGATATTCCTGCACTCCGCTTCTGTCTGTGCCATGGGTTTCTCCAGCAAAACATCGTATCCCATCTCCATTGCTTTCATACAGGGCTCATAGTGGAGGTTATCGGGCATGGTAATGATGATAGCATCGGCAAATTTTGGCCGCATGAAAACATCCTCCCAGGTTTTAAACCTGTTTTCTTCGGGGATTGAGTGCTTTTTCGCATAGCGGTCATTCCTTACCTGAATGGGCTCTGCCACCCCAACGATTTTAATCTGGCCGGGAAAAGAGATGCCATAGTTCCCGTATACATTTCCCCTTGATCCGGCACCACAGGTAATGGCAGTAACAGGGTGCTCCGGAGGATTGTCGAGGGGAAGGAAGATATCCCTGTGGTTGAGCGGATATTCAAAAAGATTTTCATTAACCGCAGTGAACCCTTCAAGGCCGAGTGTAGCAGCACCCAGTGTAAGTCCCATGGCCTTCATTGCCTGGCGGCGCGTAATTCTATGGCTCATAATATTTTGGCTTAGGTGTAATGATTACTGCTCCCCGGTTTACATATTCAGAATTTGTTTCAGTAGTTTATATCCGTTGGTGCTTGCACGGAGTTTCGATCCGTTTTTAAGGAGAACTGAGTAACTCTCCTTATCATAGTATTCGATCCTGTCGATAAAGCCCGCGTTCACAATAAACGAACGATGAATGCGGATAAACTGTCCGGGATCGAGGTGGGACTCAAAATACTTCATCGTCTTCTCTTTCAGGTGCCGTGCCTCCTTAGTGTGGATCATTACATAATCCCCCTCAGCCTCTAAGTAAAAGATGTCTGCAACCGGCACCACACTGACTTTATGTCTTGATTTCACGGCAATACGCTGCAGGAATTCAGGAGATTCTTCCAGAGTTTTAACCAGGTTCTGCACTGGCGCCGATGTTTTCGGCCCGGTACCGGCCAGAGAGAGCGCCTTCTGTAAGGCCTGATTAAACCTCTCTTTTGAGAAGGGTTTCAGCAGGTAATCGATGGCGTTCATTTCGAACGCCTTGATGGCATATTGGTCGTAGGCTGTGCTGAAAATGATGAGAGGCGGATTTTCAAGCAATTCAAGCAATTCCAGTCCTGTGAGTTTTGGCATCTGCACATCCAGAAAAACCAGATCGGGTTTCAACTCTTGAATGGCTTTCAGGCCTGTAAAGCCATCCTGAAATTCACCAATTATTTCAACATCCTGAAAATCTTTAAGATAATGCTTTACAACATCCCTGGCGGGTTGTTCGTCGTCGATAAGAATGGTACGCAGTTTCATAGGTCGATAGGAGTTTTGGGTTGACCTTTCGCAGGCAAACTAAGGTAAACAAAAAATTTATTCCCTTCAGCAAATGCACGTAATAGTTTCTCATTCCGGTAGATCAGTCTCAACCGTTCACGGATATTTCTGAGGCCTATACCGGTTCCTTTACGGGCATGGGCTTCCGGATCGAAATCATTGATAACACTGATCTCCAGGTAACCCTCCTTATATTCACAATTCATATCGATCCTCACCTGTTCAGTACTTTCATAGACCCCATGCTTGATTGCATTTTCGAAAAGAGGTTGCAGCAGCATAACGGGAATTTCATGATCCTTGCAGGATCCTTCAAGTTTGAAATCGAAGACCAATTTATCGCCGAACCGAACCTTTTCGATCTGAAGATACCTCTCAATATTTGCCATCTCCTTCGATAATGTGGTGAAGCTGGTTGCATTGGTAGATACTGAATACCTCAGAAAGTCGGAAAGCATGATCACCATTTCACGAGCCTTTTCAGGATTTGTAATAGTGAGTGAACTGATGGAATTAAGGCTATTGAACAGAAAATGCGGGTTGATCTGCGACTTTAGCATGTTGAGTTCGGTCTCCTTCAGCACCTCCCTCAGGCGTGATTCAACCTTCACCTTTTCCTGCAGGTTTATATAATAAATGTAGAGATAATAGGCAAGGGCGATCACGATATAGAAGATAGCCCCCGTTATTATTTTATTGGGAATTGAAACCGACAGGAGATCAATATAAACTTTATGGGAACTGAAAAGTGTGGACAGGATTGCATAGGCGAGCCCGATCCAAACCAGAAGAGCAAGGGTTAAAAAAGCAATATGGTTAAACGCGACATTCCAGAGATTTTTCTGGTCGGGTATGCTGTACCTTACCACAAACCACATCGAAATACCTATTACACTGAACAAAACATTATAAACGACACTGTCGGCAAGCGAAATCTCCAGAGGGAAAAAATAGATAAAATAAAAAATGGAAAAGTGGATCCCCATGATGAGGACCCACAAACCAAAATAAACGGAAATGGACTTTGTATTGGAAAAAACCGGATGCGTCATTTAAGAAAATTTGGTAATCAATAACTCTTGATCTCGCCGCCGCCGAATATCGTACTCCCACGAATGACAAGCATACGCGAAGGATCAGGATTTTCTTTAACGTAGGAGCGCTTATCTGAAAATCCGCCCAAAATTGAGGTCATTTTCAGTTGAATTTTCCAGTCGGCAGGAACAATCAGGGTTACCCCGCCAAATATGGTATTCACCTCAAGGTCGTTAACACCCTCGCCAAGTGAGGCCTGGGTAAGGTCGACTTCGGATCCGCCGAAAATACAGTTGATCTGACCGCCCCTGAATTCATGAGTGACTTTCTGTTTACCCCCGCTGAAAATATTATCTTCATGGATAAAACCTTCAGTATTAATTTGATGTGAAGAGAAATTTGACTTTATAGGTCGTTTCGGCATCCGCTTCAGTAAAATCAGAATCCCGATGGCAATGAGGATAGCCGGCCAGAAAACCTGCATTACATTGAAATCGAAGTTAAAAATGCGCGGGACAAGAAACACACCGCCGATAACGATGAGGATATATCCGGGAGTCGTGTTTCCGTTTCCGAAGAGGCTAATCACCCCTATTCCGATCAGCAACATCTGCCAGGAGAAGAAGACATGCTTGGCTTCATATGAGAGAATATTCATGTTTGCCAGCAGGAGAAACAAGCCTGCAAAGATGACCAGCACACCCAGTGCATAGTTTCTCGAAATGCGGCTTTCAGGTTTATGTTCGTTTGGTTCCATGGCTTTTAGTATTTAGAGTAAAAATTATTGAAGCAAAAGTAGACCTGCAAGTTACGATGTGAAATGGTAAATCGACAGACGACCGCAAAATCCCGATAAAATTCCTGTTCACTATGTCAGATAAAATCATTCTAACTATCCGGTTGAGAAAATCAATTAAAATACCTCCTGAGCCTGGATGTAAAGTCCTGTCGACTCTCCTCCGATCCCAAGGTCAATTACCAGATTGGTGCGGTCATGTTTATTCAGCATGATTCGCACTCCAAAACCGGCGGCAGCTCTCATGTATTTGAACAATGGTACGTTCATTCCGTAGTTTGAGGCAGTCGTAACATTAGCAAAAAGAACACCTCCTACAACATCCGAACAGCGGGAAATTGGGAAACGATACTCCATTTCACCGTATATAAGGTCTTCGCCTCTCCACCGACCGAGAATATATCCCCTGCCTGAGGAATTCATCTGGTCGAACCCGGTAGCCATAAGATCAAGATAAGGAACCTTGCCGCTAACCAGGAAATTTCCATAGGCCCAGAATGCAAGGAGATGGCGGGGACTCCTTGCTGAAAGTCCGACATATGTGCGAAACTCGGTCCACAATACAGTACTGGTCTGGCTGCTTCCCAGGAACGTTGGATTGTAACGGTAACTCGCCTGTGCAAAGATCCCCTTGTAAGGATTGATCAGATTATCACGGGAATCGTAAACAACATTCAAACTGATTCCTGAAGTAACGTAGTATTCGGGATTAAACCCATTGTTCACAGAATAGGAATAATGCGGTGTTAATCGGCCTGCATCGGTATCGAGAGACTTGTCCTGAATATTGAAATGGTAGTCAAGATGGTACCCGGCCCCGACAAACAAATCGGGAATAACTCGCCGTGTCAGGACATTGTGGAACTTAATCCAGTTGAAGTCCATCGGATATGACATGTTGATTTGCTCATGGAAGCTGGCAAACCGCTCATCTCCAGGGATGGGTGCGATGACATCATCATAACCAGTACCCAATCCGTAGGTAGGCAGATTGAAAATATAGAGGCGCCAGTCTGTTTGCAGGTACCAGTTGTTGCGGGATAAGAGGATATTGGCTTTTAACTGAATCTTCAATTGGTTCATGAGGGTGTACTGAACACTGGCAACACCGGCAGAAAGCTTCGTTCTGGGATGTTTACCCATGTACCATGAAAAGGACCCGGCTGCCCCAAAGGAGAGGCTGGTCGAGGGTGAATATCCGGCAAGGGGGATAACGAATATCTGAGCCCTTTTGGCAACCTTGAACGACTCTTTATCATCCCTTTTAAAAACCAGGTCCTGAAGGTCTCTGGGCACACAATCGACAGTCTTAGACACACTGTCGCCCATATCCTGTGCCGCAGATAGTGGCATGAATCCCAAAAAAGCAATCAGAAAAAACAGACAGGGCAATACAATTTTCATCGGTTGCCAAAATTAATAAATTAATCGATTTTACTTAGCTTTGCATGCGAATGAAACCAATGAGAATTGTTTTTAAAAAGTACCATGGAACCGGGAACGATTTTATCGTTATTGATAACCGTATATTGATGTGGGAGCCGACAAGGGGGCAGGTTTCTTTCCTTTGTGACCGGCATTTTGGTATCGGAGCCGACGGACTGATGCTGCTGACATGGTTAGCTGATTATGACTTTGGAATGGTTTATTACAATTCCGATGGTGCCGAAAGCACAATGTGCGGCAATGGCGGAAGGTGCATGACTGCTTTTGCAAAATCGCTGAATCTCGTTAATGAAAAGGCCATTTTTCGTGCAGTTGACGGGGTTCATGAGGCAATCTTACTTTCACAAAACGGTCAGGAAGCCAGCATCCGGCTAAAAATGAAGGACACAGAGATCGGGCAGGATGAGCACGATGATATTTTCATTGACACAGGTTCGCCGCATTTTGTCAGGTTTGTTGACGATGTTCTTCAGATAGATGTATGCAAAACCGGACGGGAGTTACGGTACGACAGCCGGTTCGGGCGCGCGGGGACGAACGTCGATTTTGTGCAGGTGACCGGGCAGGGGCTCCATGTAAGAACTTATGAGCGTGGCGTTGAGAACGAAACGCTTTCGTGCGGAACCGGCGTAACTGCTGCGGCTCTTGCTTTTAATTACAAAACCCAGGGTATCTCCGCACCGGTGATGATTACGACACAGGGAGGAGACCTGAAAGTCTGTTTTGAAAGAAGAGGCCGGGTATTCACCGACATCTGGCTGGAGGGCCCGGCGAGGTTAGTTTTTGAGGGGAGTATCTTACTTGATGAGAGTAAAGATGACAACCCTGTTTTCATTAATAAATAACTGAATGGAAAATAGTTCACCTGATATGTTGTCGGGAAAGAAGCTGCGGCTCCGTGCCCCCGAGCCAGCTGATATCAGCCTGCTTTACGAATGGGAGAACGACACCTCTGTTTGGAGGGTCAGCAACACATTTACACCCTTTTCAAGGTTTCAGATAGAAGAGTATGTGATGAATGCCCGACAGGATATTTTTGCAGCACGCCAGCTGAGGCTGATGATTGAACTGCAAAATTCAGGTCATGACAATACTGTGATTGGCAGCATCGACCTGTTCGACTTCGATCCCTTTCATCTTCGTGCCGGCATCGGCATCCTCATTCGTGAACAATACAGGAACAAAGGGTTTGCGAAGGAGGCCCTGGAAATACTTGTCAAATATTCTTTTTCCTTCTTACAGATGCATCAGCTTTATTGCAATATAGCCGCCGGCAACGTGTCCAGTTGTGCTTTGTTTGAGAACGCCGGATTTGTTCGCTGCGGGGTAAAAAGGGAGTGGATCAATGAAGGCAGAACCTGGCAGGATGAGTTAATGTTTCAATTGATCCGCCGGGATGAGTAATTTATTTACTCAATGCAGACGTCATCCCAGCCGCAGTCTTCCGGCCGATCTGATGCCATGGATTATGATACTGCTGGTATTGTCGGCAATTGGCATCGCAATGTTGCGGTTTTACCTGATTGCAACTCAATCCAATGTTCAGGTTCAGGGGCGTGAAAAAACCTACCTGTATATTCCCACCGGAAGTGATTTCGGGAAGGTAATGCAAATTCTAAGCTCGAAGAATTTTCTGAAAAATTCGCGGTCTTTTGAGTGGCTGGCAAGACGAAAACACTATGATATAAAGGTAAAACCCGGCCGCTACAGAATCACGAACGGGATGAATAACAACATGCTGGTTAACCTATTGCGTTCGGGGAAGCAGGAGCCGGTAAGGCTAATCCTTCAAGGAGCGCGTACCCGTGAGGATCTTGCCGGGAAGATCGGCCGTCATCTGGAAACAGATTCGGCGGCATTGAGCAGGCTGTTCAACGACCCATCCTTCCTGTGCAAATATGAGGTGTCGCCTGCCACATTATTTGTGCTTTTCCTGCCCAATACCTACAATTTTTCCTGGAACACATCCGGCGATCAGCTTTTTGTGCGGATGACAAAAGAGTACCGGAATTTCTGGACGGATGAGCGGAAGGAGAAGTCATTCAACACAGGGTTGACCATCCCCGAAATCGTTACCCTGGCCTCAATCATCGAAAAGGAGACCAATAACAACGGCGAAAAACCAGTCATGGCAGGTGTTTACATTAACCGGCTCCGGAAAGGAATTCCGCTTCAGGCGGATCCTACAGTGATTTATGCGTGGAATGATTATTCCATAAGGCGTGTACTGGCGAAGCACACTGAAATCAAATCCTCATATAACACTTATCGGCACAAGGGACTTCCTCCCGGCCCCATATGCATCCCTTCGGTTGCATCTGTAGATGCAGTACTGAACAGACAGGTTAACAACTATCTGTATTTTTGTGCAAAGGAAGACCTTACCGGATCACACAATTTTGCGGCTACGTTATCTGAGCACAACCAGAATGCCCGACGTTACCAGGCCGCTTTGAACAAACTTAACATCCGATAGATGAACCCTGCCAGGCCCTGTTCAAAACTGATCATTGCCACGGTGTGCCTGGGTCTGTATTTTTTTTCATGCCAGGTTAATGCCCAGACTCCGGATACTGCAAAATGGGATACCAGCACCATCCATAAAGGCAGGCTCACGGGGTTAATTGCCGCACAGGGCACACTGTACCTTGGCAGTCTGGCTGTTCTGTATTTTGCATGGTATAGCGATTATCCCCAATCCACCTTCCATTTGTTTAATGACAGCGGAGAATGGCTGCAACTCGACAAAATGGCACATGCCTCAAACGCCTATTATATCAGCAGGATTGGCCATGCATCCTACCGTTGGGCCGGGCTCGACAAGAACAGGTCCATCTGGTTTGGTGGATTGCTGAGCTTTGCATACATGCTGAACATTGAGATTCTTGATGGTTTTTCGGCTGGATGGGGATTTTCGACCGGCGATCTGGCGGCCAACACCGCTGGCTGTGTGATTTTCATGACACAGCAGTTTGTATGGGATGAACAGAGAATGATGCTGAAATACTCTTATCATCCTACCCAGTATCCGCAATACCGTCGCGACCTGCTTGGCGAAAACCTGCTGCAAAATATCCTGAAAGATTACAACGGAATGACATTCTGGCTTTCGGGGAATATCCACTCGTTTCTTCCTGAAAGCACTAGATTTCCCCGTTGGCTGAATGTTGCCATCGGATATGGAGCCGAGGGGATGACGGGTTCCTTCAGCAATCCCGGCGAGATACAAGGGGACCAGATACCGCAATTCACCCCCTACAGAAAATTTTTCCTTTCGTTGGATGTCGACCTGACGCGGATTCCCACCCGGTCGAAGGTACTGAAAGGGATATTTAATGTGCTTGGGTTTATTAAAATTCCTGCTCCTGCCCTGGAATACAACACTTTGGGGCAAATTAAATTCTACCCGATCTATTTTTGAGGAAATCTTTGTATTTTTACATGTCATGAAGATCCTTCCTGTTGACCTGATCCGTAAAGCGGATGCCTATACTTTAAAACATGAGCCCATTGCCGACATCGACCTGATGGAAAGGGCTTCTGCTGAATGTTTCCGCTGGATGGTTGCAAATTTTAATTCCGACCGCACGGTTAAGATATTTTGCGGAACCGGGAACAATGGAGGCGATGGTCTTGCCATTGCAAGAATGCTTTTTGGGGAAGGGTACAATACTGAGGTATACCTGGCTGGAGATGATTCGATGCTTTCCGCGTCGTGCAGGATTAACTTTGAAAGACTGGGAAAGGCTGGCAACGGGCCTGACTGGCAGGGGTGCCATGTATTGAATAAGAACAATCCGTTACCGGAAATTCGCTCTTCCGACGTCGTTATTGATGCGATTTTCGGCAGTGGCCTAACCCGCCCCCCTGAAGGACTGCAAGCCGAGGTGATACGGCACATTAATGGCAGCCAGGCGCCTGTGATTTCGATCGACATCCCTTCAGGCCTGTTTTGTGATGCTACAATAAAGGAGGTGAAAGATCCTGCAGTGATCAGGGCAGCCCATACACTTACATTCTCCCCTCCCAAACTGGCTTTGCTTTTTCCTGAGAACGGGCCTTATGTGGGTGAGTGGCATCTTCTTGACATCGGTTTGAAACAGGAATTTATAGATTCAGCAACAGTAATCAATTATTACATCACCCCGGAGATCTGCCAGGCTATTCTTCACAGGCGGAATAAGTTCGCGCACAAAGGATCGTTTGGTCATGCCCTGTTATTCTGTGGCTCCCTGGGAAAGATGGGAGCCGCTGTTCTGGCAACTCATGCGTGCCTCCGTTCGGGTGCCGGACTTGTTACAGTTCATGTCCCCAAACAGGGAACGTCGATTCTGCAAACCACCCTGCCCGAGGCAATGTTATCGATCGATGAATCCGGGGAGATATTCACCTCAGTTCCTGACCTGGCCCCCTATTCGGCCATCGCCGCCGGCCCGGGCATCGGGCAGAATGAACAAACGGGCAGAGCCTTGAAACTTCTGATACAGAATTCATTGTTGCCGGTTGTTTTCGATGCCGATGCGATCAACATTCTTGCGGAAAATAAAACCTGGCTGGGTTTTCTGAAACCCGGGTGCATCTTCACACCCCATCCAAAAGAATTTGAACGCCTCGCCGGCAAGAGCAGCAATGATTTTGAGCGGAACCTGCTGCAACGGAATTTTTCAATCAAATACCAGGCATGTGTGGTGCTTAAAGGTGCACATACTGCCGTGACGACACCTTCCGGAGAGTGTTTTTTCAACAGTACGGGCAATCCCGGTATGGCCACGGGCGGCAGCGGGGATGTGCTTACAGGCATCATTGCCGGAATCATGGCCCAGGGCTACTCAGGGGTTGAGGCATCGATAATGGGTGTATACCTTCATGGACTTTCCGGCGGCATTGCCGCTGCTTCATCCGGTTATGAGGCGCTGATTGCCGGTGACATTATTAACAATCTTGGAACAGCATTTCAATCTCTTTATGGAAAATTTTGAAAAAGATCTGCATGTAAACATGGTTATCGCCCCCTATGTGCAGAAGGCAACTGCGTTGCGAGGCAGAAAGCGGTATGTTGGTGGCAACCAGTTCAGGCATGCCATGATGACCTTTGCCATCCTGATCGACTACCATTATGTTGATCCGGTACTTTTGAAGGCTTCGGTAATACACGATCTTATTGAAGACATACCCTCTACCTCGCGGGAGGAGATTACAAAAATAGACCCTGACGGAGAACATGTTCTTGCCCTGGTAATGGAGGTTACGCGGCTTGATCATGAAACAAAGAACGAATTTTTGCGACGCATCCTTGAGTCCGGCTCAGAACTGGCAAAAATCCTAAAGTGTGCTGACCGTATAAGTAACCTCACCGACCTTCATCCTGATATTTTCGACAAAGAGTTTATCAGGAATTACATACAAGAGACCAAAAAATGGGTAATCCCTATGGCAGAGCAGGTGAATAAAAACATGCTCTTTGAACTATTGGACCTTATCAAACGTCGGGAAACGAACCTGAAGTTCTCCTCTTCACTCTGGCCGTTAAAAAGAAAAGAGGGTTAAACCAGTTCAGGTTCCTTAACAATATCCGCCACCACTTTCAGGTTATCGATGATGAAATTCTGACGTTCGGGAGTATTTTTCCCCATGTAGAATGTGAGGACATCCTGAACTGAAGACTCCTTGGTAAGGATTACCGGGTCGAGCCGAATATCTCTGGCAATGAAGTGTTTAAATTCATCCGGAGAGATTTCCCCAAGTCCTTTAAACCGGGTAATTTCGGGATTTACCCCAAGCTTTTCGAGGGCTGAAAGGCGTTCGGCGTCAGAATAGCAATATATGGTTTTTTGTTTGTTTCTGACACGGAACAGTGGTGTCTGCAAAATGTAAAGATGACCGTTCCTGACAAGATCGGGATAGAATTGCAGAAAAAACGTGAGCAACAGCAGCCGGATATGCATGCCGTCGACATCGGCATCGGTGGCCACCACAACATAATTGTACCGAAGGTTTTCGAGTCCTTCTTCGATATTGAGGGCGGCCTGAAGCAGGTTAAACTCTTCGTTTTCATAGACTACCCTTTTGCTCAATCCGAAGCAGTTGAGAGGTTTCCCTTTAAGACTGAAAACTGCCTGTGTATTAACATCCCTCGACTTGGTAATGGAACCACTTGCTGAATCTCCTTCAGTTATGAAGATCGTAGATTCGTACCTGCGGTCGTCGTGGTTATTGTAATGAATACGGCAATCGCGGAGTTTCTTATTGTGAAGACTGACCTTTTTAACACTTTCCTTGGCAATTTTCTTAATGTTGGCCCACTCCTTCCGTTCCTTTTCGCTCTGCATGATCTTGCGCAGAAGTGCCTCAGCCGTGTCGGGGTTCATGTGCAGATAGTTGTCGAGATGCTTCTTGACAATATCCATAATATAGTTACGGACGGTAATTCCATCGGGTTCGATGTACTGCGAACCAAGCTTGGTTTTCGTCTGCGATTCAAAGACCGGATCCTGTACTTTAATAGCAATGGCAGCAACCAGCGAGGCCTTTATATCGTTGGTATCGAAATCCTTTTTATAAAATTCGCGGATGGTCTTGACCAACGCTTCACGAAAAGCAGCCTGGTGGGTACCACCCTGCGTGGTATGTTGTCCGTTTACAAAAGAATAATACTCCTCGCCATACATCTCACAATGCGTGAAGGCACATTCAAAGTCACCATCCTTCAGATGGATAATGGGATAGATTACAGGTGTATCTATGTAACTGTTCAACAGGTCCATTAACCCGTTCTGTGCATGGAACCGTTCGCCGTTGAAGATCAGGGTAAGTCCATTGTTCAGGAATACGTAGTTCCAGAGCATTTTCTGGACATATTCCGGGATGTAATGGTATTTGCCGAAGAGTTCCTCATCAGGAATAAAGGAGACGATGGTACCGGAACGAAGATCGCAAGGTTTTTCTCCTTCGTCACCAACAACATCACCCCTGCGGAATTCGACTATCCGTGTTTTGGAATCCCTGACTGCCTGAACCCTGAAGTAGGCAGACAAGCCGTTTACGGCCTTTGCTCCAACCCCATTCAGCCCGACGGCCTTTTTAAATACTTTGGAATCGTACTTAGCACCCGTATTGATTTTGGAAACACATTCGACCACTCTGCCTAACGGGATCCCCCTTCCGTAGTCACGCACAGTGACCTGCTGCTCCTTGATGGTAACCTCAATGGTTTTTCCATGGCCCATCACGAATTCGTCGATTGCGTTGTCGAGGATCTCCTTCACCAGCACATAGATGCCATCGTCGGGGGAGGATCCATCTCCGAGTTTACCGATATACATTCCCGGACGCAACCGGATATGCTCTTTCCACTCCAGTGAGCGGATGCTATCTTCATTGTAGTTTTCTTCCATCAACTTCATCGAACCGTTACCCGGCAAAGATATAAGAATGCTTCCGAAAGCCCAGCAAAATAAGGCAAAAGTTTTCAATCAAGTTATAAACAATCCCATGAAAATAGATTAATTTTGTCTTTACTTTCAACCTAAAAACAAACCAAGCATGAGCCTGATTTTAACGGAACTCAAAAACTCGATCGGATGGATCACACTAAACCACGACGCCAAACGCAATGCCCTGAGCATAGTGTTGCTTTCCGAACTTTTACATGCGCTGAAATCACTTAAAGAGGAGAAGGCGAGGGTAATAATCATAAGGGCCAACAAGGGTGCAAAAGTTTGGTCTTCAGGATTTTCTATTGATGAACTACCTCGCGACGGCAGCGACCCGCTGGCATATGACAATCCTCTTCAAAAGGTAATACGGGCCATTCAGAGTATCCCCGCCCCGGTGATCGCCATGGCAGAAGGAAGTATCTGGGGAGGAGCATGCAACATAGCCTTTGTCTGCGACATTGTGATCGGCACCCCGGCAACCTGTCTGGCCATCACCCCTGCCAAAATCGGCGTGCCTTACAACACTTCAGGGATACTTCAATTCCTCGATATCATAGGCTCCCATATAGTT
>CAYHCQ010000019.1:0-30281 GCA_964355115.1 uncultured Prolixibacteraceae bacterium
GCTGATGTGCTGATGTGCTGATGTGCTGATGTGCTGATGTGCCGATGTGCCGATGAAATTGTATAAAAATGGAGGATTGGGGTTATGAAAGTTTTTAGGGGATTTATTATTTCCGTCTTGTGGATTCTGTTCCTGAGCGGATTTTCGCGTGCTACAGCACAGGATATTCCTCCCCGTCCGGATCCTCCGCGACTGGTAAATGATTTCGCCGGTGTACTTTCTGCAGATGAAGTTCAGCAACTTGAGCGTAAACTTGTTGATTACAATGATTCCACCTCAACACAAATCGTTGTCGTCATTGTAAAATCACTGAATGGTTATGATAAAAATGATTTTGCCAACCGCCTGGGACAAAGCTGGGGTGTAGGACAAAAAGGAAAAAACAATGGAGCCGTCATCCTTGTGAAGCCGAAATATCCGAATGACAAAGGCGAGGTTAGTATTCAAACAGGTTATGGGTTGGAAGGCGCTATTCCTGATGCTCTTGCCAAACGGATCGTCGACAACGAGATGGTCCCGAATTTCAAAGACGGGAACTATTATAAAGGCATTGATGCTGCCACCAGCGTGATGTTCGCCCTGGTTAAGGGAGAGTATTCCGCCGACCAGTATGCGAAAAGAACGAAAGGAAAATCCAGTCCATATGCTCTCCTGATTCCGCTAATCATTCTTGTTGTGGTCTTTACAATGATGCGCGGGAGTAAAGGCAGCACACATTCCGTTGGGAAAAGCCTTCCATTCTGGACAGCACTCTGGATGCTTGGTTCAATGGGCGGCAGCAGCCGTGGAAACTGGAACGATTTTTCGGGTGGATCCGGAGGCTTCGGCGGAGGTGGTGGAGGTGGTTTTGGCGGCTTCGGCGGAGGTAGTTTTGGAGGCGGAGGTGCAGGCGGAAGCTGGTAATATAAAATTGGTGAGATAGTGAAATGGTGAAAAATATATTAACACCAGGATTTAGCAATATGCAACTCAGCAAGCGATTATTGCTCATTGTAATCATTAAGCTGGTAATACTATTCCTGATTCTGCGGCTGATCTTTTTCCCAAACTTTTTGAAGTCGAAATTCAGCAGTGATAAGGATCGTGGCGACTACGTCCGGGAGGAGCTGATCAACCGTAAGTAACAAAAAAAAAGGGCACCTTTGCGGGCGCCCTCGTTTTTTTATAGTCATATTTATTTTGCCGGGACCGGGCGCGGTTTGATCTCCAGGTTCTGAACCTCTGCCATTGTTACATAACCCCCTTTGTTGCCGAAGCTGTTAAGAACGTAATTGATTACGGCCACAGCATCTTCCTTAGTGTCTACCTGGGGAACCATCTCCTGGTTATACTTTTTCCCATTGACAATCATTTCAACCTTCGAGCCATTCAGCGTCTGAGCAACTGCACGAATCTTATCGGCTAATAGGTAGTCGGCATTTGCGAGCGGCGGAAATACGTTTTCAATTCCCAGGCCGGTAGCCTGGTGGCAAACCACGCATTTTGCCTTGTAAATAGCCTCGCCTTTAGGCATCATTGCCTGGATTTCGGCAGGCAGGGCATTGGGGTCCTTCTGTTCGGCAGCCGGCTGGCTTCCCCCGCCACAGGAGGTGATAAGGAAACTAAAACTGATAACGGAGATCAGAACAAGCGCTAATTTTTTCATTTGGTTAAATTTGGTTTAGTTTATTGTTTAGTTTATTGTATCTGTTGATTTATTGTGCAAAAATAAGGCTCTTTCCCTTTCCATCAAAAAAAAGCAAAGGTTGCATTAATCACAACACTTGGGAGCCATTTGGCTTTGTTCAATCTGCGGACTAACGTAAGGGATTCCGAGATTCAGTCCTCGCAGAATGAACAGGGTGCCAACCAGGATTATAATAATTGGGATAAGCTTCTTTACAGCGGACCTGAAGCTCAGGGTTGCGAAATTGCCTGCAAGAGGAATGGCAAACATCATGGGCAGGGTGCCGATCCCGAAAAGGACCATGTAAGTTGAACCTGCCAGAGGGCCCGTAGAGATGATCGCACCTGCCAGGGCAAGGTAAACGAGCCCGCAGGGTAAAAACCCGTTTAAGATGCCGATCAGAAACACCGAGGTGTAGTTCCTGATGGCGAAAAGGTGCCCAAGGCTCCTTTTAAGACCTGAAAGAAAACCATCCACAGCCGCTTCAATATTCAATTTCCTGAAGATAAACGGAAAGATTACACTTAAGACCATGATGATCCCCATGGCAACCGATACCCACCGCTGCAGCCCCCAGAAGGCGAGTCCAAACCCCAGGAATCCAAAAATGGCACCCAGCAAGGCATAGGTAAAAATCCGGCCGGAGTTATAAATGGCTGTACTGAAAATGCGTGTACCCCATGAATCCTGCTTCAATGGCAGGGCAAGTGCAAGCGGCCCGCACATCCCTGCACAGTGAAAACTGCCTACCAACCCTATTATCAACGCCTGAAGGTACTCCATCTCAGGGTATATATACATCTGTTTCCTGGTAAAACTCAGTTTGTCCGGCCATCCACTCTACCTTTACGATGTACCTGCCTTTGACCAGCCCCGAGCGTGGGATGGACTGCAATCCGGATGTGTCGGTTGCCAACCGGAGAAAGATATCCAGCTTTTCGTCGGATGGGCGGTATAAATGCACCTTTCCCGTGACATGTTTCCCACGCATTCCGGCTGGCATTGTAATCGAAACAAACTCTTCTCCAACAAACACCTTTATCCGGTCGGGTAACGCATCTGCATTCCTGACCTTGTTCATGTGCTCCTCGTGCTTTAGCTCCTTTGGATAATAGTCCTCTTCCACCAGGTTTATCTCCATGGTTCCTGTATACCACAGGAAAAGCATGCATACCGCCACAAACAGAACGATAAAAATAAAAATCCCGGTCCCCCAGTTGAATTTCATAGTCTTCTATCTTCTTGGCCCGATGAAGGTGGCTTTGGTTTTATCCAGCAATTTCCCGTGGCTGAAAATCCCCATCTCAAGTTCCAGTTTTTCGGTTGTTACCTTCTCTCTGTCGAGGAAAACAAAAAAAACACCTTCTCCGACCGACTGTTTGGGTACAATAAGGTTGCTCCCGATGACCCTGATCTCTCCCTTTACGGAAAGAAGCCGTACTTCAAGTGGGAGATCCATCCCTGTCTTATTGACAACCTTCACATTGTAAAGATTGCTGAACCTGCCATCCTCCTGCTCCTGGAAAAGCATGCCGGGTGCCCGGAAAACAGTTGCTTCTACAGGGTTTCGTGTTGTAAGGAAGTAAGTAGAGGCAGCAATTAAAACTATGAGCAGCAATGTGTACGCTTTCGACCTGAGTGGAAAATGCCACGGCAGTTTACCGGTTATCATTTTTTCGGAAGCATACCTGATTAGGCCGGGTTTAAAGCCTACCCGTTTCATTACCTGGTTGCATGCATCTATACAACAGGCACAATTGATACATTCAAGTTGTGTCCCGTTGCGGATGTCGACGCCGGTAGGACAAACAAGTACGCACTGCCTGCAATCTATACAATCGCCCTTGCTTTCAGAGTTCCGGTTCTCACTTTTCTTTAAGGGTGCCCGCTCTTCTCCCCTGTTATGATCATACGTGATCACGATGCTCTGCGAATCGAGCAGAACACCCTGCAGCCTCCCGTAGGGGCAAACAATAGTGCAGACCTGCTCGCGGAACCATGAAAAAACAAAGAAAAAAACGAAAGAGAAGATAACCATAACCGCAAGTCCGCCAATGTGGTTTGAAGGGCTGTCGGTAACCAGTTGAATCCAGGCCTGTGACCCCATGATATACATCAGAAAATAATTGCTGATGATGAATGAGATCATGTAAAAAATGCCCTGCTTCAGACCTGTCCGGAAAATTCTGTCCGCTGTCCAGGGGCCGGCCGCCATAGCTCTCTGCTGGTTGTGATCGCCATCGATCCAGTATTCGATCCGCCGGAAGATCAGTTCCATAAAGATGGTTTGCGGGCACCCCCATCCACACCATATTCTTCCGTATGTTGCGGTGAACAGGATGATGAACACAAACAAGGCGATCATCCCGATGAAAAAAAGGTGAAAATCCTGAGGCCAGAACTGCACACCGAAGATCACAAAAACACGGTGAATAAAGTCAAAAAGCAGCAACGGCTGCCCGTCAACCTTAATGAAGGGAGCTGTCAAAAAGAAAAGCAATAAAATCGCCCCGACAACATTCCTTGCCGTTGTTAATTTCCCGATGGGTTTCTTTGCAAAAACCCAGAGTCTGTTGCCTTGTTCATCAATTGTATATAACCGGTCGCGAAAGTTGGGGGTAGCAGGATCTTGAGTTTGCATGGCTATCTGCAGGTGTCTCCCTGTGGTGGTTTTGGATTGGGTGGACTGGTGCCTCTCAGGGTCATTATATAGCTGGAAACATCAAGAATCTGCTCCCTGGTAAGCTGGGCCTTCCAGGAGATCATTCCCTTGTCGGGCTGTCCTACCGTGATGATATTGACAGCATCCTTATAACCACATCCGTGGATGGAAAAATCGTCGGTCAGATTCGGGCCCACAAGCCCCTGTCCGCCTGCCAGGTGACAGGCCACACAAAGCCTGTCCCAGGTAGCCTTTCCTGCGTCGAGATTTGCCTGGGCGGTAAGCTGAACCAGGCCTGCAGTATCAGCGCTAATAGCCTGCTGGGCCTGCGACCCGCCACCAACAGCCGCCATCTCATTCTTGTATTCATCCTGCTGGTGAGGTGCTGCTTTGAATACATCATACACCAGAACATAGACCACTGCCCATACAATGGAGATGATAAACAACCAGACCCACCAACGGGGGAGCCGGTTATCCAGTTCGCGGATACCGTCATATTCATGACCCGACATCAATTTCTCATTGGTCAGCTCATCTTTTTCTATGGATTTATTCTCATTGATTTCCATGGATAAATATTTTTAGTTCTTAAGGTTTTTCTCCGATTCTGTTAATGATTCGTCAAATGGGATATTGCGGAATTCGTCCACCTCGCTCTTATCCAGCCTCACGGCCCGGATCACCACAAGGGTGAAGAACACGATGAAAATCATCATGGAGACAATTCCGAATCCATCGATTCCCCTTACTGACTCAAATACCTGGCGCAGCATAACCGGGTCACTTTATAGGTAAGACGCCAAGTGGCTGTCCGGCTGCATGAACGTCCTTGCCCAGCCGCTGCAGGTAGGCGATCAGGGCTATGATCTCCTTTTCCGGGGCTGTCTGAATACCCTGACTCTTCAGGTCATCCGCAATCCCCTGGGCTTGCCTCATCAGGTCCTCATTGGCGATCTTGTCGAATCCTTCAGGATAGGGAACCCCGAGGAACTGCATTACACGAATCTTTCTCGGTGTTGTGCTGATATCCAGGTCATCAGACAGCAGCCATTTATAAGCCGGCATGATCGATTGCTCGTTCAGTTTCTGAGGATTTTCCATATGGTTGTAGTGCCAGGAGTTCGGCTTGTATTGCTTTCCGCTTACAACACCTTCGCGGGAAAGGTCGGGACCATTGCGTTTGGAACCCCACTGGAACGGATGATCGTATACATACTCTCCGGCTTTGGCATATTCACCATAGCGCTCAGTTTCGGAGCGGAAAGGACGAACCTGCTGAGAATGACAGGTATAACAACCTTCACGAACGTAGATGTCGCGACCCTGCAATTCAAGCGGAGTATAAGGTTTAACGCTGGCTATTGTAGGCACATTGGACTTAATCAGGTACAGCGGTACAATCTCAATCAAACCTCCAACCAGTATTGCAAGAAGTGCAAAGATCAGGAAAGGAATAGGTTTGCGTTCGAGCCAGCGGTGCCTGGTTTCACCTGCGTGACTTGCATGAACAAGCGCAGGAGCAGAGGCTGCCTCCTCGGCGAGGAAATTTCCACCTTTGATCGTAAGGATAAGGTTATAAAGTCCGAGAACAGTTCCAATAATATAAAGACCACCACCAAGAGCCCGGGCCATGTACATCGGTTTCAGCTGGGTAACGGTCTCCAGGAAATTCGGGTATTTAAGAAACCCTTCCTGGGTAAACTCTTTCCACATGGAGAACTGGGTAATCGCTCCCCAGTATAAGGGCACAGCATAGAAAATTATACCAATAGTTCCGATCCAGAAATGGGCATTGGCCATCGGAGTGGAGTACAATTTAGTCCGGAAAATCCTCGGAAGCAGCCAGTAAAGTACCGCAAATGTCATAAATCCGTTCCAACCGAGAGCCCCAATATGAGCATGACCAACTGTCCAGTCGGTGAAATGAGAGATGGCGTTAACGGTCTTGAGCGACATCATCGGTCCTTCGAAGGTCGACATACCATACGCTGTAACAGCAACGACCATAAACTTAAGCACAGGATCCTCCCGTACTTTGTCCCAGGCTCCGCGAAGTGTCAAAAGTCCATTGACCATCCCGCCCCATGAAGGAGCTATCAGGGCAACCGAGAAGACGATACCAAGCGACTGAGCCCAGTTTGGAAGCGCACTGTAAATAAGGTGATGCGGGCCGGCCCAGATATACATAAAAATCAAGGCCCAGAAATGTACGATTGAAAGACGGTATGAATAAACCGGGCGGTTGGCTGCCTTGGGCAGGTAATAGTACATTAGTCCGAGGAAAGGCGTGGTGAGAAAGAAGGCCACTGCATTGTGCCCGTACCACCATTGTACGAGTGCATCCTGAACTCCTGCATAAATAGGATAGCTCTTGAAGAGATTGACCGGGATGGCTATAGAGTTGGTAATGTGGAGGATGGCAATGGTAACAAAGGTTGCAATGTAAAACCAGATGGCAACATATAGGTGACTTGTTCTGCGTTTAATAATGGTTCCGAACATATTCCATCCGAAAACTACCCATATGAGGGCAACAAGGATGTCAATCGGCCATTCAAGCTCGGCATATTCTTTCCCCACGGTAATGCCAAAAGCAAAAGATAATGCCGCCAGGACAATGATCAGCTGCCATCCCCAGAAGTTGATCTGGCTGAGAAGATCACTGAACATCCGGGCTTTGCACAGACGCTGAAGAGAATAATAGATTCCTGTGAACATTCCATTGCCCACAAAAGCAAAAATTACCGCATTTGTATGAATCGGCCGAATTCGTCCAAAAGTGGTATAAGGCAGTCCAAAAGAGAGCTCCGGCCAGATCAGTTGCAGGGAGAGCAGCAGCCCTACTACCATTCCCACAACACCCCAGAAGAGGGTTGCATAGGCAAAGTACTTCACGATCTTGTTGTCGTAGTAAAAGTTCTGATTTTCCATAATTTATATGTGGTTTGATGGTTGCTCGGGAACATGAATGGACTCAGGAGGCGATGCCGGTGCAGATTCCCGTGGCTTATCATCGTCGAACAGGATACGTACCGAGGAGCCATAAGGATCGTCGTACTGACCATTTTTCACCGACCAGATAAAAGCGATCAGGAATCCTACGGCAACAAAAACACTGAAGGCGATAAGGACGAGGATTACACTCATGGGAAATACTTCAGGACAAAAATAGGAATTTGAATATTGAAATTCCAAATTAGATACCCTGAAAATGAATCGAAGGAGGATATTTAGAACCGGATTAAATTAATTCTTAACCGAAAAACCTCTTCTCGCAGCTGAAACCATAATTGTCAAGGTAATGAAACTCACCACCGTCACGGAACTAAGCGGCATCAGAACAGCGGCGATAACAGGTGTCAGATTTCCCGAAACAGCAAACAAGATACCAACCACATTGTAAAGGAGCGAGAATACAAGGCTCATATATACAATGTTTATGCCTGTTTTACTGAACCTGAGGTATGCTGGGAGTCGATGGAATTTGGCAGATTCAAGGATTGCATCGCAGGCAGGGGAAAAATGATAAACATCATCGGCGATCGAGATACCGCAATCGCTCTCACGGAGGGCACCCGCGTCGTTCAGTCCGTCGCCGATCATCAGGACCCTGTGCCCTTGTTCCTTTAGTGTTTTGACATACAGGAGTTTATCGGCAGGAGAAAGTCCAAAATTCAGATGACCGCGTGATGGAAAGTAGTGGAGAAGGTTTGGCAGTTCTGCTTCATTGTCGCCGGAAAGCAGATGCAGTTCGTATTTTTTTCCAAGTTCCAGCATGACCTCCGTCATACCCGGCCGGTAGCGATTCCGTATCTGGACATAACCTGCAGGCTTGTCATCGACAGATACAAAGACTCTTCCTGAGGCAATGGTATCGGGCTGTTTTGAACCGGTAAAGCCGGACGACCCTGCCCTTATCTTATGGCCGCCGATTGTTCCGGAGACGCCAAGGGCCGGGATCTCTTCAAACCCTACAGCGTCAAACAGCTTTTCATTCCCAATTGCCCTGTAAATGGCAACACTGAGGGGATGTGTTGAATGGCGGACAAGAGAGCGCAGCCAGCTCTGCTCCTCTTTTGTCATTATGAGGGCGGAGAAATCAACATCAAACACATCATTCTGGGTTATTGTTCCTGTTTTGTCAAAAACAATCGTATCAACCTTCGACAAGGATTCAACAACGCCTGTGCGTTTAAGGTAGAAGCCGTTCCTTCCAAAAACCCTCATAACACCACCAAAGGAAAATGGAAGCGTGAGAGCAAGTGCACACGGGCAGGCAATGATAAGGACGGATGTTATCACCAAAAAGGCATCAGCCGGGCTCCTCCACCACCAAAAGAGTCCGGCGGCCAGGGAGATGACCAATATTACAATGGTGAACCTCCTCCCGAGGGCATCGATCATCGGATCCCAGCGATCCTTTTTAACCGGGCCCGAGGCATCCTGGTTCCAGAGTTCTGTCAACCTGCTTTGGGGAACCTCTTTCTCAATTATCAGTTCAACCGAAGATCCGATCTGTCGCCCCCCTGCAAAGATCCGTTCGCCCGGGTGTTTTATCAGCGGGGTGGATTCACCAGTTACAAAACTATAATCTATATATGCGGCACCGGCAACGAGAAGTGCATCGGCCGGCACAAGTTCCTCATTCCGAACCAGAATACGCATTCCGGTCTTCAGATTTTTCAGCGGGATGACCTGTTCATCGCCCTCCTCCGAAAGCATTGTAACAGCTACGGGAAAATAGGAACGGTAATCGCGTTCAAAGGAGAGCGCCTCGTAGGTCTTTCCCTGGTACCACCTGCCTATCAGAAGAAAGAAAACCAAACCCGCAAGCGAATCCATAAAGCCATGACCGGAACCGGAAACGATCTCAAAGGTACTGCGGACAAAGAGGACGATGATGCCCAGTGCAATCGGAACATCGATGCTGATAACCTTCTGCCTGAGACCTTTCCATGCCGATACAAGGTATGGTGATCCGGAATAAAAGGCTACCGGGATCCCGAGCAGTACATTCAGCAATCCGAAGTTATGTCTTAAAAAGGCTTCGAGTGCACTGTCTGCGCTAAGGTAGGCCGGGAAACTGAACATCATGATATTTGCAAAACAGAAACCCGCAACCCCAAGCCGGTAGTATAGCCCTTTACTGACATTGTGCTTTACCTCCCTGCTTACCGAATCAAGTGAAATATCGGGGATATAGTTTAGCGAAACAAGCAGTTCTACCAGCTGGCGAAGTGTAACCTCTTTCTCGTGAAAGGTTATGACCACCTCCTTCTTCCCGAAGTTGACCATGGAATGCTGAACTCCCTGATTAACCCGGTGAAGGTTCTCAAGAAGCCATATGCAGGCACTGCAATGGATGGATGGTATAAAGAATTTCACACGCCCTGTCCCTCCCTCCGAGAACTCCATCAATTGGCGCCGGATCTCGTCGTTGTCGAGATAGGCATACTTCTTTCCCCATCCATAATTTCCAGCCTTCTTCCCGGGATGTGTTTCCAGATTGTAATATTCGGTTGCACAGTTCTGACTTAAAATTTCATAGACTGTTTTACACCCTGTACAACAAAAAACCTTCCCGTCGAAGATCACCGGTATTAAATCACAGGGCTCTCCGCAATGAAAGCAGGGAACATTTGGAGGCTGCGGAGGTGTTGAACCCGAAAATTCCGACATAAAAACCAGTGAATCAAGATGGATGAAAATTGTGTTCTAAATAAGGGTTACGGGCGACAAAAATAGGGGAACTTTCGTACTTTTACCAGCAATAAATTTCCTGCTGATGTTAGCTCAAATTGATATGCACCTGGTCGACTGGTCAAGGGCTCAGTTCGCCCTTACTGCAATGTACCACTGGCTGTTTGTTCCGCTCACCCTTGGCCTCGCATTCATCGTGGCCATCATGGAGACCATCTATGTAAGAACCGGCAACCCGGAATGGAAGAGGATCACGAAATTCTGGATGACATTGTTCGGCATCAACTTTGCCATCGGTGTGGCAACAGGAATCATCCTCGAATTTCAATTCGGTACCAACTGGTCGAACTACTCATGGTTTGTTGGCGACATTTTTGGTGCTCCGCTCGCAATAGAGGGGATCATGGCCTTCTTCCTCGAATCCACATTCATAGCCGTCATGTTCTTTGGATGGAACAAGGTCAGCAAAAACTTTCATCTTGCCTCCACCTGGCTCACCGGCATCGGGGCGAATCTGTCGGCACTGTGGATACTGGTAGCCAATGCCTGGATGCAGTTCCCGACCGGAATGCGGTTCAATCCCGATACCGCCCGCAATGAGATGGAAAATTTCTGGGCTGTACTCTTTTCACCGGTTGCTATAAACAAATTCCTTCATACCATCTCGTCGGGTTACGTAACCGCAGCCATCTTCGTTATCGGAATCAGTGCCTGGTATCTCCTGAAAGGAAGGGAGACCAGCCTGGCAAAGAAAAGCATGCTGATAGCAGCTGTTTTCGGACTGGCGACCTCGCTTTTGCTCGCCTTTACCGGCGACGGTTCAGCCTATCAGGTAAGCCAGAAACAACCGATGAAACTGGCTGCTATGGAGGGACTCTACAACGGGCAGAAGGGAACCGGGCTGGTTGCCTTCGGAATCCTGACACCAGGGAAAAAGCCGGGTGACAACAAGGATGAATTCATTGTGAAGGTTGAATTCCCAAAGCTTCTCTCTTTCCTGGGCTACCGGAACCCGGATGCCTTTGTCCCCGGCATCAATGACCTGATTAAAGGTGGCTTTAAACCGGAGTTCAATTCGGTTCATCCGCAAGAAAAGGATCTTGCTCTGCCGGTTACCGAAAAGATAGCCCGCGGCCGAACCGCACTCTCTGCCCTGGCAACCTATAAAAACGCAAAAGCCTCTTTTGATACAATCCGTGCCGACTCTGCGCTGGTTGTATTGAGAGATAATTTCGCCTACTTCGGCTATGCCTACCTCAACAATCCCGAAAGTGCCGTACCTAATGTTCCCATTACCTATTACAGTTTCCACCTGATGGTATATGCGGGCCTTTACTTCATCATCCTTTTCAGCATAATATTATTCCTGACCAGGACTGGCAAAATAGAAAAAAACCGGTTGTTATTATGGATAGCACTCTGGTCTATTCCAATTGCTTACCTGGCTTCCCAGGCGGGCTGGGTGGTCGCGGAGGTGGGGAGGCAGCCCTGGGTTATCCAGGACCTTCTTCCCGCGATGGCAGCTATTTCTAAGATTGATGCCTCATCGGTGATCATCACCTTCTGGCTCTTTGCAATTATTTTTACCGTACTCCTGATCGCAGAGATCATGATCATGGTGAAACAGATTAAACTCGGACCCAAAGATGGAGGGACAAAGTGATGTTTGAAACCATGTCGATAGAAAGCCTGCAGATATACTGGTGGATCATCATATCCCTGCTTGGCAGCCTGCTTGTATTCCTGATGTTCGTGCAGGGTGGCCAGACGCTGATTTATACAATCGGGAAGAGTGAAACCGAACGGAAGATGCTTGTCAACTCCCTGGGTCGAAAGTGGGAATTCACCTTTACTACACTGGTAACTTTCGGAGGAGCTTTTTTCGCATCCTTCCCGCTCTTTTACTCCACCAGTTTCGGCGGTGCCTACTGGGTGTGGATGGCCATCCTTTTTGCCTTTATTATCCAGGCTGTAGCCTATGAGTTCAGAAGTAAGCCGAACAATTTCCTGGGACATAAAACGTATGAATGGTTTCTGATCATCAACGGACTAGCTGGGACGATACTCATCGGCACCGCAGTTGCCACATTTTTTACCGGCTCGAAATTCGCGATCAACAAGTTGAGCCTGACCAACATTGCCGATCCTGTCATCTCTCGCTGGCAGGGTCCGGCCCATGGACTGGAAGCCGTTCTCGACTGGCGGAATGTTGCCCTGGGGCTGGCCGTTTTCTTCCTTGCCAGGGTGCTTGGGTTGCTCTACTTTATGAACACTGTTGAAGATGAGAATATCCTCAGGCGATCGAGGAAACACCTGCTTATCAACGCGGTTCCTTTCCTGGTTTTCTTCCTTGCATTCGTGTGGGCACTCCTTTTCATGCCGGGTCAGGAAATTCACCCATCCGGTCGTATCATCTGGACGCCTCAGAAATACTACCATAACTTCCTTGAAATGCCAGGTGTATTGTTCATCTTCACTGCAGGGGTTCTCGCCGTCCTGCTCGGTATCATATTGCCCCTTATAACTTTTGAAAAAAACGGCCCAAAAGGGATCTGGTATGCCGGTTTGGGTACCATTTTGACCGTTTTCGCCCTGTTCCTGTTGTCGGGACTTAATAAAACTGCCTATTACCCCTCCACGTCCGACATAGCAAGTTCACTTACCATCCATAACAGTTCATCAAGCCACTACACGCTCACGGTAATGAGCTATGTATCGCTGCTTGTACCGTTTGTCGCTGCCTACATCTGGTTTGCCTGGCGATCGATCAACAAAAAAAAGATCGATGCAGAGGAAATGGAGTCAGGCGGACACAGTTATTAAATGGTGACAAGGTGACAGGGTGACAGGGTGGATATTGAGGAAAAATCCGTATTTTTACAATCGAAATCAGCCAACCCAAACTATCATGAAAAAAATCCTACTTTTTGCTGCATTCCTGGTCCTTTTTTCCATCTCCGGGAAAGTTCAGTCACAGAATGTTCAAAATCCCAGCCAGGGAGACACTGCTAATTATCCTTATTGGATTGAGATGATGCAGGACCCGGATGCCAACTTTTTTCAGACCCAGCGGGCATTCAACACTTACTGGAAGGACCGCGAAATTAAGCGCAGCAGCGGCTGGAAGGTATTCAAACGGTGGGAGTACATGATGCAATCGCGGGTTAATGCCGATGGTTCCCGTCCGGCCCCCGATGCCACCTTTAACGCCTACGAACAATATAATATTAAGAGCCGTTCGGCAAGTGGAACCTGGATCAGTATGGGTCCCGCCCAGATACCGGCGCCAGGTCCGGCAGGTTACGAAGGTCTCGGCCGGCTCAATACAGTTGCTTTTCATCCCACCGATCCAAATAAAATTTATGTCGGTGCTCCGGCCGGCGGCATGTGGCAGACTACCGATGGAGGAGCTTCCTGGGTTTCCAATACCGATACACTCCCAACTCTCGGGGTATCCTCAATCATCATCGACTATTCCAATCCGAGTAAGATCCTTATCGGTACCGGCGACCGCGATGCGGGCGATGCTCCCGGAATGGGCGTGTTTAAAAGCCTCGACGGAGGGTTGACATGGACGCCTTCGAAAACCGGAATGGACAATAAGACGGTAGGTGGAATGCTCCAGCATCCGACCAACCCGCAAACCATGCTGGCTGCTACGAATGGCGGCATTTACCGTTCAACAGATGGAGGAGCCAACTGGACAAACCGCAAGTCGGGTGATTTTAAATGTATCGTTTTCAAACCCAACGACCCGAACACTGTTTACGCAGCCAGTGGCGCAAATTTCTACCGGTCGGCCGACAACGGTGTAACCTGGACCCAGATTTCGTCGGGACTTACCGGCGGCCAGCGCGGGGTGATCGCTGTTACAGCGGCAAATCCAAATTATGTCTATTTCCTTCAATCCGACGGAAGCAGCGGATACAAAGGGGTTTACCGCTCAACCGACGCGGGTATGTCCTTTACCACCCGTTCGACCTCGCCCAATATCCTCGACTGGTCGTGCGACGGCAGCGGAAGCGGCGGGCAAGGCTGGTATGATCTTGCTCTTACTGCTGATCCTGTAAATGCAGAAACAATATATGCCGGGGGAGTGGACGTATGGAAATCAACCAACGGCGGAACATCCTGGTCAATTAACTCACACTGGTACGGGGGCTGCAGTGTTCCTGCAGTGCATGCAGACTGCCACTACCTCACGTTTTCATCTGTCAATAATAAACTCTATGCAGCCAATGATGGAGGAATCTATTCATCCAGTAACGGCGGCAATACATGGACCGACCATACCGTAGGAATGACCATCGGGCAGATATATAAACTAGGACAGTCGCAAACTGTCAGAGATAAGGTGATCAATGGTTTCCAGGATAACGGAACCTATACCATAACCCCAACCGGCTGGATTGCAACAGGAGGCGGCGACGGAATGGAATGTGCGATCGACTATTCGAATGCAGCATACACATATCACACTGTATACTACGGAGATACTTATAGAAAATTAAATAATGGAGGAGAAAAGCACATTGCAGGAAATGGTGTTTATGGCATCAACGAGAGCGGTGCATGGGTAACCCCGTTCATTCTCAGTGAGGCAGATCCTAAAGGTATGTTCATAGGATTTAAAAATGTGTGGCGGTGTAATAATGTCAATTTGAACAACCTTGCCTGGACAAAAATTTCTAACAACCTTGGAGGAAGCAACAACAGCGACATGTCGGTTCTTGAGCAATCGCCTGCCAACACCGGGATCTTATATGCCGTGCGGTCTGACAGAAAACTGTTCCGCACCGACAACTGCCTTGATCCAACCCCGTTATGGTACGACCTCACTTCATTCCTGCCCTCCTCATCGTCGACACCAACCGATCTTGAAGCACATCCCACAAATCCGGATATTGTATATATGACGCTTAATAAAAATGTATATAAATCGACGGATAAGGGCCAATCATGGACTACGATTACAGGAAACCTTCCGGCCATCAACCTGAATACCCTTACCTGTTATAAAAATGCACCGGAAGGGATTTATGTAGGATCCGATGCCGGAGTATATTACAAGGATACCACAATGGCAAGCTGGATCCCTTTCAGCGAAGGGCTTCCTGCAAACGGAAGGATTACTGAACTCGAAATCTATTACGACAACGATTCTGTGTCGCGCGATGCCATCAGGGCAAGTACTTATGGGCGCGGGCTATGGGGTTCTGACCTCTTCCACACCAATCCTGCAGCCAATTTTTCGGCAGAAAAAACCACCATTCCGATAGGTTGTGCCATCAATTTCAAAGATGAATCATCCGGGGTCCCAACATATTTCGAATGGACATTTACCGGTGCCACGCCCTCATCTTCAACAATGAAAAACCCTTCAGGGATCTCCTATCTCGCGGCCGGAAGTTATCCGGTAAGGCTTAAGTGCTGGAATGAGTTTGGTGCCGACTCCATTATAAAGTCAGGCTACATCACCGTGAACAATTCGATGGGACCGGTGGCAGATTTTACCTCCAACAAGCAGGTTCTCTGCAGCGGGGAATATGTAAGATTCACCGACCTTACCGAAAACTGTCCCGTGAGCTGGTCCTGGACATTCAACCCGCCCTCAGTCACCTTCCTTGAAGGGACGACGGAATCGAGCCAGAATCCTGTGGTACAATTCAGTGAGCCCCGGGGTTATGACGTTCAGCTGACGGCATTTAATCTGGTGGGGCCAAGTGTATCCACCAAACTGGGGTATATCATCAATGAGGGGTACGGTCTGCCTTTTGATGGAACCTTCTCAGCCGGTTTTGATACCCAGCACTGGCAGGTACTCAACCCCGATTTCTGGATTACATGGGATACCATCACCGTGCCCGGTACGGTTGGAGGAGCGAAAGCTGCATGGATGAATTTCTTTGATTATGCTACCGTTAACCGCCGTGACCAGATGATCAGCCCGACGTTGAACTTCACCGACTATACAAGTGTCACTCTGAGCTTTCGTCATGCTTACGCCCAGAAGAACACCATGAAAGATTCCTTGATTGTTAGAATTTCGTACGACTGCGGACTCAACTGGGACCGCGTTTGGGGAACCGGACCCAACGGATCCGATTCTATGTTTGTAACGCATGCCCCGATGACCACTGAATTTTTTCCGGAATCTGCCAGCGACTGGTGCGGAGGCCCCTACGGTGTAGGATGCTACGATATTGACCTTTCTCCCTGGGCCGGATTAAACAACATCAAAGTGATGTTCGAAGCCTATTGCCGCTTTGGCAATAACCTCTTCATCGACAACATCAGCATCAGCGGTCCGGTTGGCATGGAGGAGCAAAAACACGGCGAACTGGGCATCAGCGTATTTCCAAATCCCACTACAGGGGTCTTCAACCTCACTGTAACAAAGGCAACCGGAGATATCGGCCTTGGCGTATACAATCTGCAAGGGCAACTAATTTATTCCTCCCGTGTGAATGCCAAACCAGGAGCCAACAACTACAAGGTTGACCTCACAGGCCATCCAAAAGGGATCTATTACCTGCAGCTGACCACGGAACAAGCAACCGGGGTCGAAAAAATCATGATCCGTTAATGCAACGGTTCTGGATCCTGATTCTGTTTTTTACCGCATCCTCTTCTTTATGGGCGCAAGGCTGGCGAACCGGAGAATCGGAGGTAAAGATCTTTCTCAGGAATCCCGGTGATGCGTGTCTTTTACACCAGCTGAATTTCAATTCAGAAGCTGCAACCGCCGATGGATCAGTACACCGCGTTTACGTTGTACCCGAAGAACTGACGAAAATCAGACAGAGCGGACTTCCTTATGAAATCATCATTGAGGATCTGAACCGCCATTATGCAGGTTTCTGGGACAACCATCTTGTTCCACCCGGGTATTACACTTACGAGCAGATCATTGCCATTGCCGACAGTCTGGCTGCCAGTTTTCCCCTTATCTGCAAGAAGGTAATCTGGGGCACCTCCATTGGAGGCCGGCAGCTCGCCTCCCTGAAGATAAGCGACAATGTAAATACTGATGAAAATGAACCTGAGATCATGTTCGATGGCGGCATTCATGGCGATGAGGTGGGAGGATCACAGAATGTGATCATGTATGCACGCGACTTATGCAAGGGATACGGATACAATCCAACCTTCACCAGCCTTATCAACAGCCGTGAGATCTGGCTTTACCTGATGGTGAATCCCGACGGACGAGCAAACATGTCGCGCTTCAACAACAATTTTGTAGATTGTAACCGCGACCTGGGCTATATGTGGAACGCGAATGGAAACAGTCCGGGAGCCTTCTCCCAGGTTGAGACCCGTGCGCTGAGAGAATGTCTTCTTGAGAACCAATTCTCGGTATATACCGACTTCCACAGCGGTGCAGAATTCCTGGCCTATCCATGGAGCTACAGGGCCGATATGACCCGCGACCACAACGCAATAAACAATCTGGCGAGCATTTACTCATCAACATCCGGATATACCAACCTTCTGTGGGGTCAAGGCTATACCCTCATGTATCCGATTAACGGAAGCTCCAAGGATTTCGGTTATGGAACACGCGGAAATGTAAGCTGGACGATGGAGATATCGAACGACAAGCAGCCATCCGCATCCCAGATTGCGCTCTATTATAATTTCAATAAGCCCGCAATGACCGAGATGATAAACCGCTGTGGGTGGGGAGTAGAGGGAGTGGTTACAGATTCGGTGACCGGGAAGCCGGTAAGAGCAACAATCTGGATTTCAAACTATTTCCCGGTCTACAACGACCCGGAAGTGGGAGATTTTCACAAATTCGTGCTGCCGGGTACTTACGCCATACGGGCCGAGGCTAACGGGTACAAACAAAAAACCGCGACCGGCATAGTAGTACCGGCACAAGGCTCTGGATCAGCCAACATTCAGCTCGTTCCGGAGGAGAAATGGTCAGGTTTCAGGGTTATCAGCTGCCAGATTCCCGGGAATAATTTCGGCGACGAGGGGTACACTCCCGGGTCACTTGGACGGGCAGATTCCATTGCCTATGCATTGGGTAAAGACGGCTGGCTTGTGATTGATATGGGGGATACAATCTTTGATGGTACCGGCAATGATTTCAGGGTAATACAGCATGGCTCTCCTGCCCATACTTACCAGGTATCAGGCAGCAGCAGTATGGACGGCCCCTTTACCCTCATCAGCAATGGCAATGGAACCTCCTCCTTCGACCTGGCCCCCACCACAATTCACAAATGCAGGTACCTGAAGGTTCTGGATACCGGAACCGTTCCTTCATCGGGACCAGGCATCGGACTTAACCTCGACGCTGTTGAGATGATTACCCCTCCCCTCATTGTCAACTTCGAGGCCAGCAGCGATACAACCTGTATCGGAACCTCTGTTGGTTTCATCGACGAATCGGGCGGTAACCCCTCTTCATGGCTCTGGTCTTTCCCGGGTGCCGTGCCCTCCTCCTCAAGTATCCAGAATCCAGTTGGCATTTTATACAACCAACCGGGAACCTACAGCGTAAGTCTTACCATCTCCAATGGAACCAGCTCATCGGTAAAAATTAAAACAGACTATATAACTGTCATTCAGCCACCTGAACTTAACCTTGGTAACGACACGGCAATATGCGACTGGGACCACCTCATGCTTGATGCCGGTAACCCGGGATCGGTCTACCTCTGGTCAACCGGAGATACCACCCAGGTTATTTTCGTGGATTCAACCGGGACCGGATATGGAGACATTGACTATTCGGTGCAGGTGATTACTCCTTTTTTATGCATGGCCAGTGACACCCTGAATGTTACATTCGACAATTGTGCAGGAGTTCCGGCAAAAAAGCACGGCGGTGAGGTGAAAATTTTCCCAAACCCATCCGGCGATGGTATTTTTACTATTGATTTTTCAGGACACAAGGCCGTAGGTTATCAGGTCATATCATCACAGGGAAAGGTGATGACCGGTGGTCGAATAACGGCATCACCCTTCCATACCGTGATTCACCTTTGCAATGAGCCACCCGGCATCTACCTGGTCCGCATCTTTGGAACCAACCTGTCAAAAGTCAGTAAAGTAATGGTCAGGTAGCCAATTTTATTATATTTTTCCCACTTTTAGGATTTTTTGCAACAAATAATTCAATTTAAAATTTGTCTAAATACCAAAATAAAATATCTTTGTTGCAAACACAATAATGACAATATGAACAAACAGAAATTCGACCTACATGAAACCCTCGGGTTCGTAGTAAATACAACAGCCAGGGTATTAAACAACACGTTGGCAAGGGCCTTCGTAAAATCCGGATACGACATCACGGTAGAACAATGGGAAATTCTCGTTGTACTGTGGAAACGCGACGGACAGTGTCAGCATGAGCTGGCAACTTTTTGCGGAAAAGACCGGCCAAGTGTAACAAGGATTCTCGACAACATGGAAAAACGTGATCTGGTATCGCGGGTTTCATCCGAAAAAGATCGTCGGAACAAACATGTTAACCTGACAAAGAAAGGCAAAGAGCTGCAGGATTCACTGATGAAGATTGCCAATCAGTTTGGAAAACTGTCGATGAAAGGCATGGATGAAAAGGAAATTGAAGCCGGCAAGGCATTCCTGAAAAAAGTCCAGGCCAATCTGGGATAAACCACCACTATTTTTAACATTCAGGCCATGAACAATTCGTTCATGGCTTTTTTTTTGGAGTTAATCGCTACCTTTGCAATAACCACTAACCATGCAACTTTTCTATATCACCGGCGTTCAGGGCAATTCATGCGTTCTCAGTGCAGAGGAGTCGTGGCACTGCACACGGGTTCTGCGGCTCGGAGCCGGCGATAAAGTGTTTCTCACTGATGGACTTGGGAACATGTATGAAGGCCGGATGGCTAAAATTCACCACAAAGGCTGTCTCGTTGAGATTGTAAAGACGACCTCCCTCTATGGGAAGCGAAACTGGCATCTGCATATTGCCATTGCGCCCACAAAAAGCGTCGACCGGTTTGAGTGGTTTCTCGAAAAAGCTACCGAAATCGGGATTGATGAAATTACCCCGCTTTTGTGTGAACATGCCGAACGGGATGTCGTGAAGATTCCAAGGCTTGAAAAAATTGTAGTTTCGGCAATGAAACAATCGTTGAAGGCCTACCTTCCCGAACTTCATGAGGCCAGGAAATTCCGGGATTTAGTTGCCGTCAGTTTTAAAGGCCAGAAGTTCATAGCCTATTGCGAAACAGGGCAGGAACAGGCTTTACAGAAAATTTATCATCCCGGTTCTGATGCACTGATCCTCATCGGTCCCGAAGGCGATTTCTCGGCAAATGAGGTAAAACTGGCAATGGAGGCTGGCTTCCTGCCTGTGAGCCTGGGGAAAAGCAGGCTGAGAACCGAAACCGCAGGTATGGTTGCCTGCCATACCATCAACCTGCTCAACAGCAATTGAAAATGATGCACCTCCAGATAAAAATATCAAGCAGGGGAATTATTATGACCCTGGTCGCCTTTATGGTAATTGCCTGTACCTCATTTACCCCACCCTCCTACCAGATTGCCTTACTGAAATATTCGGGTGGCGGCGACTGGTATGCGAACCCGACATCACTGCCCAACCTTGTTAAATTCGCCAACACTTCGCTTGGCACGAATATCAGCGAGGAGATCGCAACCATCGATGCAGGAAGTCCTGAAATTATCAATTATCCGTTTGTTCACATGACAGGACACGGAAATGTGGTATTCTCAGACCAGGAGATCGGCAACCTCAGGCAATACCTGCTTGCCGGCGGGTTTCTCCATATCGACGACAATTACGGCATGGACAAGTACATCCGTCCACAGCTGAAAAGAATTTTCCCTGAACTCGACCTGATAGAACTGCCTTTCGATTATCCCATCTATCACCAGAAATTCAATTTCCCGAACGGCCTTCCCAAAATTCATGAGCACGACAGCCAGGCTCCGCAGGGCTATGGCCTCATCCATGAAGGTCGCCTGATCCTGTTTTACACTTTTGAATGCGACCTTGGCGACGGATGGGAAGATCCCGCTGTTCATCATGACTCAGAATCCACCCGGCAAAAAGCATTGCAAATGGGCGCAAATATTCTGCAATATATCTTTACCTCCAGATAGCCGGATTTTTTATCTTTGTTCATCTTTTCACAACAAAAATGGTTTCCGCTGCGGCAAACCAAAATCCAGCCATGGAGTCACTTTTTAGTCAACTTTCAGGAGATGTACGGTTTATCGAAGGGCTGAAGGTATGCCTCAATTGCGGAACCTGCACAGGCTGCTCCACACACTTAAACGTCGCGGCGAACCTTCAGGATCCGCCAGGGAGATCAGCAAATGAATGTTTTGCGGAAAATGGCTACTGCTGTGGCGGGAGCCTTTAGAGGTTCTGGATATTGCCGAACTGCTTTGTAAGTCAGTCCCTAAAGGCCTTTCTTACTCTTCTTCCGGTCGTTCTCATCCAGCATGATCTTACGCAACCGGATCGATTTTGGAGTTACCTCAACATATTCATCACTGTTGATGTACTCCATCGACTCCTCAAGAGAGAACTTCGTGGCAGGGTAGATCACGGCTTTGTCGTCGGAACCTGAAGCACGAACGTTCGAAAGCTTTTTAGTCTTGCAAAGGTTAATAACGATATCATCGGAGCGGGTACTTTCTCCAATCACCATACCGGTGTAAACTTCATCATTTGGTTCGATAAAAAACTTACCGCGGTCCTGGAGTTTATCGATGGCGTAAGCTATCGCTGTTCCGGTGTACATCGAAATGAGCGATCCGTTATTCCTGCCTCCCATCTCCCCTTTCCATGGCATATACGCTTTAAAACGGTGGGCCATAACTGCTTCCCCTTCGGTGGCAGTAAGTACAGGATTGCGAAGTCCGATAAGTCCCCGCGCAGGAATGTCGAATTCAAGAATGATCCTGTCGCGTTTGTGCTCCATATGCGTCATATCGCCTTTGCGCCTGCTAACCAGTTCAATGACTTTGCCTGCAAATGGCTCAGCAACCTGGATTTTAAGCAGCTCATAGGGTTCATGTCTCACACCATCTATTACTTTCTCGAGTACTTTCGGCTGACCAAGCTGAAATTCATAACCTTCACGGCGCATTGTTTCAACCAGGATGGCAAGGTGAAGAATGCCGCGGCCAAAAACCAGGAACCGATCCGGGGTATCAGTCTCTTCTACACGAAGGGCAAGATTTTTTTCAGTCTCTTTGAATAGCCTCTCGCGCAAATGACGGGAGGTTACAAATGTACCTTCCCTGCCTGCATAGGGTGAGTTGTTTATGGTGAAGACCATACTCATGGTGGGTTCGTCGACGTTGATTCGCGACATCCCCTCAGGGTTTTCGCCATCGGCAATGGTGTCGCCGATATCGAAATTTTCGGGTCCGAGAACTGCACAGATCTCACCGGCCTCCACTTCCCATTTCACCTTTTCTTTGCTCAACCCCTCAAAAAGGTACAACTCCTTGATAACCGATTTTACAATGGTGCCGTCATTTTTCACCAGCGAAACCTGGGTTCCGGCCTTAACGCTTCCACGTGTGACACGTCCAACGGCAATACGGCCGACATAAGATGAATAGTCGAGTGAACTGATCTGGAGCTGCAGGGAACCCGGCAACTGTACAGGTGCAGGAATGTGTTCCAGAATCTGGTCAAGCAGGTAACTTACATCCGTGGCCGGTGTTCTCCAGTCGGCCGCCATCCAGCCCTGTTTCGAAGAGCCGTAAACAGTCGGAAAGTTCAGCTGATCTTCGGTGGCATCCAGACTGAACATAAGTTCAAACATAGCTTCGTGAACCTCGTCGGGGGCACAATTCGGCTTGTCCACCTTGTTGATCACCACAATGGGTTTCTTTCCCAGTTCAAGTGCCTTCTGCAAAACGAAACGGGTCTGGGGCATCGGGCCTTCGAAAGCATCTACTAAAATAAGTACCCCGTCGGCCATGTTCAGAACACGCTCAACCTCTCCGCCAAAATCGGAGTGACCCGGTGTATCTATGATATTTATCTTTACCCCTTTATATCGTACCGATACATTTTTTGCCAGAATGGTTATTCCGCGTTCACGCTCCAGGTCGTTAGAATCGAGGATGAGCTCCCCTACCTCCTGGTTGTCGCGGAACAACCTTACCTGGTGCAAAATCCGGTCGACAAGGGTTGTTTTACCGTGGTCGACGTGTGCAATGATTGCTATATTTCTGATTTCCTGCATTATATTGAAATTATTTCCTGTTTTGAAATGGTCTGCAAAGGTACGGTAAATATCAACCCCTTAAGGATAGAACCAGATATATATTTTCATGTTCAGTATTAACCATGGTTTCACATATTTATCCGATGTTTGCAAATAATGAAAGCAGCCATTATCGGATCGGGTGTGTCGGGGCTCTCTGCGGGTTGTTACCTCCAGATGAATGGATTTGCCACCGGAATTTACGAACAGCACAGTGCACCGGGCGGATTGTGTACAAGCTGGAAACGGGGAGATTATACCTTCGGGAGCGGTTTTCAATGGCTGCTGGGCTCCTCCCCTGCAAGCCCCTTTTATCAGTTGTGGTCAGAACTCCTCGACATGGATTCCCTCACCTTCATTCAGCATGAAGTGAGGATGGAGATTGAGGTCAAAACAAACCGCGACATCAACGGAAGTAAAATTTTCCATCTTTATACCAATCTGGCACGGCTGGAGCGATACATGCTGGATATTGCCCCGGAGGACAGAGTTCCAATTCTCCGGCTGATACAAACAATGAGGAAGATCCAGTCGTACGAAATTCCGCCGGCAATAAGATCAAACCCGGATATCCTCCCGCTGATGAAAAAGATCGGGTTTATCAGGTACCTGCCACTGCTTCTTTTTATGAACCGGATTAAAAAGGAGACCAACTTTTCCTTTGCGGCCAAACTTAAGAACCCTTTCCTGAGAGAGGCATTTGAATTGCTTTTCGACGGTGAAGTGTTGCCACTGATGATCATTACAGTGCCTCTTGCCTTCAATGACCTGAATGCGACAGCCTACCCGGTGGGTGGTGCAACCGGGTTTGTGGATAAACTCACACAAAAATATGAACAACTGGGAGGAACGATCTACTACAATAGCCCGGTAAAACAAGTTATCCTCGACGGCAATATAGCAACCGGGATTCTGCTCGAAAATGGCAAAACAGTGTCAGCAGATGTCACAATCTCTACGGCAGACTGGCATTTTACTGTATTTCAGGCTCTTCAAGGCAAATTTACAAACAAATCCATCCTTGAATTAGGGGAACTGAAACGGCTTCCCCTGTTCTATTCGGTCTTCATGGTCTCTCTCGGGGTGTCGCGCACTTTCGCGGATGCTCCCCATTTCTTCCGGTTTCCGCTGCAAATGGAACTGGAATCGCCCGACAGTACGATTTACAACCGCATGGAGGTACATATTTACAACTACGACCCGACACTGGCTCCGGAGGGAAAAACCGTGGTTTCGGTAACCTTTACAACTCAACATGCAGCCTACTGGATTGAACTCAGAGAGAATGACTACAGTGAATATATTAGAATAAAGCAGGCCTTTTCAGATAAGATTATCGGATTTCTGGATGAAAAACTGGGAGGGATAAAAGAGAACCTGGAGGTTACCGACATTGCAACTCCGGCTACCTACCACCGATACACCCTAAACAGGCTTGGCGCAGTTCAGGGCTGGATGACCGGTAAGAACATCCTTGCCAGAACTCCGGTCACCTGCAAACTTCCGGGATTGAATCAATTCTATTATACAGGTCATTGGTCGCAACCCGGCGGCGGACTTCCGGTAGCCATTAAATCGGCCCGCGATACGGTACAGGTAATTTGCCATGAGCTGAAAATTAAGTTCAAGGCTAAACGCTGAATAAAAAGTGTATTTTTGGAGCCAAAATCCCTGCAAAACTTTTGCTGATATGAAAAAAATTATCTGGTCCGGACTCTGGAAAAAGGAGGATTGGCTTACCGTATGGGTTGGGCTGATCATTATTATAATCATCCTTGGGGGAGTGAGTCTGAAAGTTCCAAAATTAAAATGGACCTTGCCGGGAGAGTATATAACTTTCGTATCCAGAACAATACCTTCGGTTGAAAAGCTTATGGCCAAGGCGGGAGATGCGGGCGACACCCTGGTTAAGGATGCAGCTGTTAACCTTCAGATGGCCATGATATGCCGCGATCGTACACTGATCAGTGATGCATCCAAAACCCTTGCCGAAGCAGCGGCACTTTCAAAGGACAAATCTGTGAGCAAAACCGCTTCAAAACTCGCTGCCTCCATCCTGGCCGAAAGCAACAACAGGGTATTGAAGCTATTTACCACCGACAACCTGATACGGGTACTGGTGCTCGGACTTTTTTACCTGATCCTTAGTCTCATTGCCATCGTACTGGCCGGTGAAAAAGCCGCGGGGTTCATCACCGGATTTCCTGTTGTTTTTATTCTCGCCCTTCTCGGACAGCTAATTGCAGGAAATTATACAATGCTCTACTATGGCCTCGAATATGTAATCTGGGCCCTGGTGCTCGGCCTGTTTATCAGTAATGTGTTTGGTGTTCCCGGATGGCTGCGCGGTGCCATTAAAAGTGAGTTCTACATTAAGACCGGAGTGATACTTCTTGGTGCCGGAATCTATTTTCACGAAATTGTAAATGCAGGACTCTACGGACTTGCACAGGCAGTACTGGTGGTGTCGGTGGTGTGGTACACATGTTTCTGGATCGCCCGCAAACTTAAGGTTGATGACGAATTTGCTGCCATTCTTTCAAGCGCCGTATCCATCTGCGGGGTCTCGGCGGCCATTGCCACGGCAGGCGCCATCAAGGGCGATCCAAAAAAACTGAGCTACACAACCTCCATAGTCCTGATCTGCGCCGTCCCGATGCTTATCATCCAGCCCCTGATTGCGAAACTCCTCTCCATGCCGGATATCGTAGCAGGTGCATGGCTTGGCGGAACCCTCGACACAAGCGGTTCGGTTGTTGCAGCAGGTGCCCTGATCAGTGAATCGGCAATGAAAACAGGGGTGGTTGTGAAAATGTCGCAAAACGTTCTCATCGGCGTTGCAGCATTCATTCTGTCCATAGTATGGGCCATGAGATCAAATGATCCGATTCCGGGCACGAAAAGAAAGGTAACCATCCTCGAGATATGGTACCGGTTCCCGAAATTTGTCCTGGGCTTTATTATTGCCTCGGTCGTCTTCTCTTTCTTCCTCACACCGGAGGTTGTGGAAAGTACCAAGTCAACACTTTCCGGCCTGCGCACCTGGTGGTTTGCCCTGGCATTTGTGAGTATTGGACTGGAGACACGGTTCAAAGACCTTACCAAACTTGGAAACGGCAGGCCTGCCCTTGCCTTCCTCGCTGCACAGGGCATCAATATCCTCTGGACACTTTTGCTGGCTTACCTGATATTCGGTGGAATTCTGTTCCCGGTACCGAATCTTTAAAGGGGAATCAGACTACAGGCCACTCTTCAGAGAAGCAATCTGCTCTGAGAGTACGCGGATTCTGGCTTCCGCATCTGCCTGTTTTTTTCGTTCCGAATCCACAACGGCAGCAGGGGCGCTGCCAACAAATTTTTCATTGCCCAGTTTCTGCATTACCTTTCCCAGAAATCCCTGGGTGTAGAACAGCTCATCACCGAGTTTTTTCAACTCCTCCTCAACGTTGATATTTTCCAGGAGTGGTATGAAAAATTCGGTACTCCGCACTACGAACGAAACAGCTTCGGCCACCTTTTCATTTACGTACGAGAGTTCACTCAGGTTGCACAGCTTTACTGCCACACCGTCAAAGGCAGTGTCGGCAACCTGCCCATCGTTCTTCTTGATAAAGAGTCGGATAGCCTCCTTTTGTGGTATATTTTTCTCTTTCCGCACATTTCGGATTCCCATAATCACCTCTTCTGCAAAGAAGAAGGAGTCGATAAGGTTTCGATCAAACTCCCCGGCAACAGGCATCTCAGTGAGCATGATACTCTCCCCCTGAGCGCGCTCACGGATGACATGCCAGATCTCTTCGGTAATAAAAGGCATAAATGGATGCAGCACCCGGATCATCTTCTCAAAAAAGTCAATTACGGCTTCATAGGTTTTGGGGTCGGCGGGCTGCAGATAGGCAGGTTTGACCATTTCGAGGAACCAGGAGCAAAAGTCGTCCCACATCAGTTTGTAGGCCGCCATCAGTGCCTCCGACAGGCGATAACCGTCGTAGAGTGTATTGATCTCAGCCAGGGTGCTGTTAAATACCGATTCGAACCAACGGATTGAAATAGCATTAACCTCAGTCTGATCAAGGGTATCGCTAACATCCCAGCCTTTTATAAGGCGCATTGCATTCCATATCTTATTACAGAAATTCCTGCCCTGCTCTATCAAGGCATCATCATAAAGCAGGTCGTTCCCGGCAGGAGAACAGAGCAGCATCCCGACACGTACAGCATCGGCGCCGTTCTTACTGATCAGATCAAGGGGCTCAGGTGAATTGCCTAACGATTTCGACATCTTACGTCCCAGCTTATCCCTCACGATCCCTGTAAAGTAAACATTCTTAAAAGGAATCTCCCCGCGGTACTCCCACCCGGCCATAATCATTCGGGCAACCCAGAAAAAGATGATTTCGGGGGCTGTTACCAGGTCGTTTGTCGGGTAGTAATATTTTATATCGGCATTTCCAGGGTCACGTATACCATCAAATACCGAGATTGGCCAGAGCCATGAAGAGAACCATGTATCCAGAACATCCTCATCCTGCCTCAGATCATCAATATTAACTCTTAACTCTTCACCCTCAACTCTTAACTCCTCACTCTTAACTCTTAACTTTTCCAGCGCTTCCTCCTTCGACCTGGCTACAACAAATTCGCCATCCGGAAGATAGTATGCAGGGATTCGCTGTCCCCACCAAAGCTGGCGTGAAATGCACCAGTCGGTTACATTCTCCATCCAATGGCGGTACATGTTCTTGTACTTGGCAGGATGAAATTTAACTGTATCATTCTCAACAAGGTCAAGCGCAGGCTTTGCCATCCCGGTCATCTTCATGAACCACTGGATGGAGATTCGCGGCTCAATCACTTCGTCTGTTCGTTCGGAATAGCCTACTTTGTTCGTATATGCATCGATCTTTACAATGTGGCCCTGATTCTCCAGCTCCTTGGAAATCTTTTTTCTTACGGCAAATCGATCCTCCCCTACGTAAAGCTGCGCCGCAGGACTCATGGTGCCATTCGAATTGAATGTATCGACCACTTCCAGTTTGTATTTTATTCCGAGATTATAGTCATTGATATCATGGGCCGGGGTTACCTTCAATGCCCCGGTACCGAATTCGCGGTCAACATACTCGTCAAAGATAACAGGGACAGCACGGTTGATGAGTGGGACCAGTATCCTTTTTCCACGCAAATGGCTGTACCGCACATCTTCCGGATGAACGCAGATTGCAGTATCACCAAGGATGGTTTCAGGGCGGGTAGTTGCTATGGTTACCCAATCATCATCAGTTCCCTCAACCCTGTAACGGACATAATACAACTTCGACTGAACCTCCTTGTAAATTACCTCCTCGTCAGAAACTGCAGTCAACGCTTTGGGATCCCAGTTTACCATACGCACACCACGGTAAATCAATCCCTTGTCGTAAAGATCAATAAAAACATCTATTACCGAATCGTAAAGCGCTTCATCCATGGTAAACCGGGTGCGTTCCCAGTCGCAGGAGGCGCCGAGCTTTTTCAGCTGTTCCAGGATGATCCCGCCATGCTTCGTTTTCCACTCCCAGGCGTACTCCATGAACTGCTCGCGGGTAAGTGTGGATTTATCGATGCCCTGCTCCCTCAGTTTTGCCACAACTTTTGCTTCGGTTGCAATGGATGCATGGTCGGTTCCGGGAACCCAACATGCATTCTTTCCCTGCATGCGGGCACGGCGAACAAGGATATCCTGAATGGAGTTGTTCAGCATGTGTCCCATATGCAGTACACCCGTGACATTGGGTGGCGGAATCACAATGCAATAGGGCTCACGCTCGTCGGGAACAGAATGGAAGAAACCCTGTTCAAGCCAGTAAGCATACCATCTGTCTTCAACTCCCGAGGGATCGTATTTAGAGGCAATTTCCATGAAACGCTGTTTTTATTAAGGAGGCGCAAAATTAGAACAATTTTCCTCTTTTTACCAGATAGGGTAAAAGTACCTGACTGAAGCCGGCATGGATGTCGGCTTCAATCATATCTATATGATACTGTCCGCAACGAAGCTTCAGCTCTGTTTTGAATCTGGCAACTGCCTGCGTGTATTGCTCCTTCAGTTTTGACGGGAAAACACGGAGTTGCTCGCCGCTCTCCATATCGATAAAACGATAGGGTCGGTTTTCAAACGAGAAGTCAATCTCCTTGCTCTTATCAACAACATGAAAAAGTACAACTTCGTGTTTGTTGTGCTTCAAATGCTGAAGAGCAGAGAAAAGATCATCCGGGGAACCAGTATTTTCGAACATATCGGAGAAAATGATCACGAGCGATCGTTTGTGGATCCGTTCGGCCAGTTCATGAATTGCAACAGCGGCTGAGGTGCCTTTTTGGTGCCCGGGCTCGATTGGGGTCAGACGCTTCTCAAGTTCCGAAAACAGGTACTTATGGTGAACCGAACTCGATTTACATTGGGTGTGCAACTCGACAGTGTCGGAGAAAAAACTGATCCCGGCTGCATCACGCTGCTTCCGGAACAGATAGAGCAGTGCAGCAGTAATATATATTGAGAAGGTAATTTTGTTCGGGTGATTTATATCCGGATGGGGCAATACCGGGTAGTACATTGAAGAGGAGTTGTCGATAAACACCTGGCAGCGAAGGTTGGTCTCCTCTTCATAGCGCTTGGTGTAAAGCCTTTCGGTTCGCCCGAAGAGTTTCCAGTCGATGTTGCGGATCGATTCGCCTGTATTGTACAACCGGTGTTCGGCAAATTCCACGCTGAAACCGTGGAACGGGCTTTTATGCAATCCTGTGATAAAACCCTCAACAACCTGCCGGGCCAGGAACTCAAGCGGGGAAAATTGCTCTAGTCTTCCCTGGTCAATGGTTTCTTGCACATTAAATATATTTTTCGATCAGCGCCTTGTAAGAAGCTTTGGGAACAGCCCCCACCTGCTTATCAACCACCTCGCCGCCCTTGATAAAGAGAACGGTGGGAATATTACGCACCTTGTAGGTTGCTGTT
>CAYHCQ010000020.1:0-29868 GCA_964355115.1 uncultured Prolixibacteraceae bacterium
TAAGTCCTTTTTCGATATCGAATATATCGGGGTAAAGGCGCCGCAGTTCTCTTTCTCTCGTCTGCAGAAGGCAGATCCTGTACTTGGAGTGGATATGGCCTCGACCGGAGAGGTAGGCTGCCTGGCCGATACCTATTATGAAGCCATCCTCACCTCCATGCTTTCGGTTGGTTACCGCATTCCCGAAAAGAGCGTTATGATCTCGTCGGGGCCTACAAAGTCGAAAACGGTTTTGCTCGAAGGATGCAAACAGCTGATGGCTAAAAATTATACGATCTATGCTACCCCGGGTACGGCTGCTTTTCTGGCCGACAATGGTATCCATGCAACCATCCTGCACTGGCCCGATGAGAAACAGTCGCCCAATGTGCTCGACTATTTAAAGGAGAAAAAGATCGACCTGGTTGTAAACATTCCGAAAAACCTGTCCAAGCATGAACTTGACAACGACTACACGATCCGGCGCACGGCTGTGGATTTCAACATCCCGCTCATCACCAATGCCAATCTTGCCAATGCCTTCATTATGGCCTTCTGCAAGATGGGACAGAACGAAATTGAAATTAAAAGTTGGGATGAATACTAGTTTTTCGTCCTCTTCCGCCCGGGAACGGGGGTGAAATTCCACTTTGTGTTTTCTGAAGGCCTTCTCTGCCAGAACACCTCTTTTGCCTTCAACAGGATGTCGGGATGCCGGGCCACCACGTTTTTCGTCTCCCCTGTATCTGTCGATAGGTCGTAGATCTCGAGCCTGCGCCCGGGATCTTTCACCAAATGTTTTCTTACAATCTTCCAGTTCCCGATCCGCACAGCCTGCCAGCCACTGTTTCCTAAAAATTCCCAGTAAAGCCAGGGATGTTGCTTTTGTCCTTTTACTCCCGATATTTCCGGTAGCAACGATATCCCGTCAGCATCAACAGGAGTCTTCTGCCCTGCGATTGAAGCAAAAGTCGGCATCAAATCCCAGGCGGCGCACACCAGGTCGGAAACCCTCCCCCCAGCAACTTTTCCAGGCCATCTCACAATCATCGGAACCCTGATCCCCCCTTCATAAAGAGTAGCTTTACCCGCCTTGAACGGACCATTGCTGTTGAAAACTGCCGGATCATATCCCCCCAGATTGAAGGTAGCTCCATTGTCGCTCGTAAAAAGGACTATGGTGTTGGAATCGAGTCCGGCCGCCCGCACACATTCCATTACCTGTCCGACATAATCGTCCAGGGCGGTCACCATGGCGGCGTAACAGGCATTGGGATACTGTTGAGGGAGATAACCGAATTCGCCGGTATAGGGCTTGTCGGGTATCTTCCCCTTGTATATATCGAGGTATTTATCAGGTACCTGCAATGCCAGGTGGGGCAGGGCATAGGTGAGGTAAAGAAAAAATGAGGAGTCCTTATGGGCCGTAATGTATCGTTTGGCGGCCACGGTCATCATCTCAGGGGCATAGGCGTTGCCCGAAAAACCGGCATAGGAGGCAGTCAGGGCTGGATCTCCGGTAAGTTTCTGGTGCGCCGGATAGGGGGGATTGTCAAGGGCTACCTTCTCGCGGTTTTCGAAAAGATAGGCGGGATAGTGATTGTGGGCCTGGCGCTGGCACAGGTAGCCGTAGAAGTAATCGAAGTCTTCATTTTCAGGAATCCCGGTCGAACCCGGTCCGCCAAGCCCCCACTTCCCGATGCAGGCTGTCTTATAACCGGCATTTTGAAACAGGGTTCCGAGCGTGTATGTATCTTTCTTCAAGGGCATTTGCCCCTGGTAGGAGTCCCATTCACCCACCTCTTCATTGTCGCGGATGTAGCAGTGGCCGGTGTGCCTGCCTGTAAGCATAACGCACCGCGACGGGGCACACACCGGGCTGCCCGAATAATACTGCGTGAACCTGATGCCTTCTGCCGAAAGCCTGTCGAGGTTCGGCGTCCGGATGATCTTTTGTCCGTAAACACCCAGGTCGCCGTAGCCCAGGTCATCAGCCACAATGAGGATGACGTTCGGTTGGCGGGATGATTTACCGGTCATTCTGCCTCTTCCTTGTGCAAATGAGCCCGGCGGCATTATAAAAACAATGCTGAAGGTGAGCGCTAATAACAGGTTCAGGAGACGGATCATCGGCTGGATACGCATTTGTCCTCAAAAGTAAAGTTTTCCTACCTTTGCCGAAAGCGGGTTTCAAATTATTTCATACAATTGGCTTAATGGTTGAAAATAATCATCTATCTCACCGCAGTGGCACAGAATCGCAAATAAACCCCTGCATTCCTGCATTCCATGCATTCCGTGCATTCCCCAAAGGATGCATTCCTGCATTCCATGCATTCCGTGCATTCCTGCTTTTGTGCATTTTTGCATTGCTTGTCTTGACGGGTTGCGGAGTCACCAAGCAGGCTCAGGAGGCGGCGAATGTTGCCCGTTGTGACTTCAGGATCATTTCAGCTGAAAAAATAATGATGGGCGGTGTCTCCTTTCAGAATGTGAGATCGGTCCGTGATCTGAACATGGGCGACCTGGCGATGCTGATGGCCGGATATGCCAGCCCGACCTTTCCGCTCTCAATGACCCTTTTACTTCAGGGCAGGAACCCCAACCCCAAACCAGCCGGGATGAACCGGCTCGAATGGATCCTCTTTATCGACGATATACAGATGACAAGCGGCATCTTAAACAAACCCTTTCTCATTCCGCCCAACAATGGCACCGTCAACATCCCGGTTGAAATAGGACTTGATCTCAAGCAGGCGATGCAAGGGAAATCGTCGGAGGCAATGCTCAACTTCGGGTTGAATCTTGCCGGTATGGGAAACAAACCTTCCAGGTTAAAGATAAAGATCAAACCCATCATCACTGTAGGGAACACGCAGATTGATTTCCCGGGCTATATCACCGTGAAAACCGAATACAGCGGTAATTAACGGGAGGCTGATTTCTTCTTCAGGAGTATAAGATATCCTGCCAGTGCAGAAATGACCGAACCAGCAATGATGGCCAGCTTTGCTATATTGAGTGAGGCGATATCGTTGAAGGAGAGTGAGGCGATGAAGATCGACATGGTAAAACCAATCCCCGCTACCAGGCCGATACCCGTCATCATTCGCCAGTTCGCTCCACCCGGTAAGGCGGCAAGCCTGGACTTAATCCCCAGATAGGAGAAGAGGAGGATTCCAAGAGGCTTTCCGAAAAACAGACCGAAAATGATGCCGAGGCTAATGCCTGAAAAGGCCATACGGGCGCTCTGCATATCCAGCGGAATGGCTGTGTTGGCGAGTGCGAACAGCGGAAGAATAAAGTAGTTCACCGGCTTGTGCAGCGAATGTTCCAGTTTGGGAATAAGATCTCTGGGTATTAACAGGGCCAGCAAAACTCCCGAGATGGTGGGATGGATCCCCGAGTTCAGGATGAAATACCACAAACCGGCTCCAGTTAAGATGTAGAGCCAGATCTGCCGGACATGAAACCGGTTCAGAAGAATGATGCCGCCCAGGAATAAACCTGCATACAGGAGCATGTCCAGATTGAGGGAATCCGTGTAAAATACGGCAATTATCAGGATAGCGCCCAGGTCGTCGATGATCGCCAGGGCAGTGAGAAATATCTTCAGCGAAACCGGAACACGTTTTCCGAGCATGGAAAGGATGGCCAGTGAGAAGGCGATGTCGGTGGCGGTGGGAATGGCCCATCCGTGCAGGTTTTCAGGTGAGCCAAAGTTGACCAGAGTGTAAATTAAAGCCGGAGTGATAATCCCGCCGAGGGCCGCGAGGATAGGAAGCATGGCATTCTTCCGGTCGGCAAGTTCCCCAACCAGGAGTTCGCGCTTTATCTCCAGCCCAACCAGGAAGAAAAAGACAACCATCAGGCCGTCGTTCACCCAGTGTTCGACGGATTTATTAAGAAATGAAAATCCAATGTGCTGCTGCCAGAGCTGCAGGTAAGATGTACCATATTCGGAGTTACTGAGAGAAATGGAGAGGATTGTTGCACCGATGAGCAGGAGACCGGATAGTTTGCCTGTCTCTGAAAGCTCCCTGAACGGGTTGATGATATATTTTCGGATGGCCATCCCTATACCTGTTTGATAACTTCACGGATCACCCCGACCATTTCCCGCTGATGCCGCCGGGCGGTTGTCGTGGTTCATGGATTAAGATTATCGGTTGCAAATTAAGCAATAAATAAATCCTTAACTGGTTCACCCCGGCAAATATTTTTCAGGATATCTTTTCTGAAAAGAAATATTGATAACTTTGTTATTGAACGGACAATATTCTTATTGACAACCGGTGGTTAGGCAGTTAACCAGCCCCAAATCCAAACCCATGAAAAAGTTTTTACTGATCGGTATTGCATTGGTGGCCGCACTGGCTGCTGTAGCCCAGAAGGCTCAGTTGAAAAAGGGACTTCCGGTGCTGAATTACAAAAGGGCCGGGGCTATTGTTGCCGACCCTGCTCCGTCAGTTGCAATTTCGCCCGTGAAGCCACGCCCTGTCTGGGAAAAGAGCGGAAGCAATGCGAATATCGTCTCCGTCCTTACGCTGGGGACCTCGGCCAATGTGCTTGGCTATTCGGGCGGAACGCGCACCATGCTCTGGGCCGACGATGACCTGAATGTCGTGGCCAACATTCACCGCATGGGCCCGGGATCATCACCACCAAGCCTGTCGGGTTACCTTGGCATGGACCTTGGGGTGAACAGGGGTGCAACGCAGGCAAACTGGACAAACCAGATTCAGTGCTATGCCGCCACCCTCGCCGCCACGCCCTATTATTATGATGCCGCCCGCTATCCTTCGGGTGCCATATATAATCCCTCAGGGAACACCGCCCTTGGCAACGCCTACCTGGCCTTTTTTGCCCCCAACTTCGCCAACACGGTGGTGAGTGGCTTTGGCGGATACAGCCATGGGAGGGTAAACCTGGCCAATCCGACCGACAGTACAAAGCACTTGAAATGGTATGCTCCGCCGCCCTATACCTATATCCCGTCCGGATTCACGATCGTCGGCAACATTGCTCACATGGTCGACATCGATATCAATGCGGAATCGGGTTCGGAGATCTACCAGGATGCAGTTATTTACGGACGGGGTATCTGGAACAACACGTCCCATGAGTTTGAGTACACCTATACGACACTTGATTTTCCCTGCGTCGACAGCTACACTTGCGCCGATGTGAAAATAGCGGCCTCCCCCGACGGACAAACTGTCTGGATTTCGGCATTGACCAACCTGCCCGGTTCAACCCATCTCAGCGACTCTTCATATTTTCCTGTTGTCAGAAGATCAACCGATGGGGGATTAACATGGAACGATCCATTCAGCATCCAGCTCGATGGACTTGAGGGCATCGATGGCATCAAGGATGCCTACAGTGACTACTTTATTGAGCAGAATTTCGGGCCGGGAACCGACTGGAATACCATTCCCTATACCACGGCTTTCGACCATTCAATTTCGGTGGATATGTGGGGCAATCTGCATATCGGTGTTGCCGTTGGTTATGCTCCCGGCGGTTACTCCATCTCCACCGGCATCGACAGCCTGATCAATGTTTTCGATGTTTTTACATGCGACAAAGGTTTCACCTGGAATGCTGTTAAACTTGGCGCCCTGAAAACCTTCCGTGGCACCTGGGCGACCTACACCAGCGACAATCGGGTTTATTCATCACGGAATAAGATGGGTGACAAGATGTTCTTCACCTACAATGACACCCGTGTTGATGGAGAGGTAAACAACCAGAATCCAAATGTACTGGCACGCGGAGTTGATATGCGGAGTAACAAAATTACCTCGGTAAATGGTGTTGATGAGCCCAACAATGTAACCTGGCTTTCCGACATTATGAATGAAGCCTACTGGCAATGTGCTGCCCCCATTGTGTTCACGGATAATAATCAATACACGATTCCAATAGCAGTCCAGTGGTTTACAGATGCTGCATCCTCCTCCACTTTTAAATATCTTCCAAATTTTTCATACTCCAACTATGATTTCAATATTTCAAGTGATCTATGTTACTGGCCGGTGGGGATCGAAGAGAAGGAAAGTGACCTCTCTCAAGTGGTTGTTTACCCCATTCCTGTAAAGGATCTTGCCACGATTTCGCTGAACCTCATTCAGAATGCCTGTGTGGTAATCACCGTCAACAACCTGCTCGGCAAAAAGGTAATGTCGGTTAGCAAAGGGGTGATACCGGCCGGGAAACAGGAAGTTACCCTGGATGCCTCCCGCCTTATCTCCGGGATTTATTTCGTGACAGTATTTGTAAACGGCGAAAGACACACACAAAAGATGGTGGTGGAATAGGGGCTATATGCTATTTTACGGAGTGTCAAATGTAAAATGGCAGGATGCAAAATGGTAAAATGGGGAAGAATCTACTCCACAATTCTGGCTTCTTTGATATAATCAATGGCCGGCCACCTCTTTTTCAGGTAGCCGTTGCCTTGAACCATGATCGAATCCTGGTCTTTGGCGGGTTCGAAGCCATAGCCTCCGTAAAGCTTTTCGATGACCGCGAATCCTGAGATGATCCTGGCTACCGGAGGAAAGCCACGCAATCCGTTAAAGTTTACAGTGTCGAGCTTGGGGTTGTCCTTCAGGTTGATGAAGAGCTGCACCGTGCGGCTGTGCATGCCATCGCGCGCGTAGGAGAGGGTCCACTGCCGGTTTTTTTCCAGTACCGGCTCGTCGGAGATGATGTGCCTGTCCCAGAAGGTGTTCACATCTTTGTTGTCGCAGATGCCGAACTGCACCACGTATCCTTTCTGCACACGGAAGAGTCCGTTGTTGTCGTAAAACCGGGTCATCAGCAACTGTAAAAGCCGGTCGGCACCCAACGGAGACCAGTCGCGGTACACCTCGATGATGAAATCCCCCTGGGTTGTTTTGAACAGGGCTTTGAAGGTGGCCGGGGCCCGTGCCATCAGGGTCGACTGGTCGGGGATCTCCTGCGCATGAAGTCGGCAGAAGGAATAAGGATTGGCCAGGATCGACAAGACAAACAGGATGATCGCTAATGGTTTTTTCATGACAGACGGTTTAACTCTTCCTGCTTTTTCTTCGGAAGTTTCGATTTGACAAGTTCATAGGATTTCCGGATGTGCTGTTCCCATTCGCTGCGGCTTAACCGGTCCTCGTCGGTAATCAAAACCCATTTCCGGCGGGCAAAGTGGGGCGCCTGGATGATGCCTTCCGATTGGGTAAGCTCCTCGAACTCCTCCTCGTCCACCTTGAAAGCCACACGCAACGGAGGCTCAAGTCCTGCCAGGCAGAAGATCTTTTCGGCCACCGAAAATACCAGGTTGTCCTCCCATTTGATGTCCTCGGTGGCACCGGGGAGACCAAGACAGTAAATACGCAGTTCCTCGATGTTCATGTGTTCAGTATTTAGGATGGATAAGATTCAGGCACAGGGTACAATGGCGCTAATTTAAAAATAATTGACATTTCCCCAATGATTTTCCTTTGCCGGAGCTCCCATACTTTCCTCGCCTCAGCTTTCAGAAAAGGGGCTATCACTTCGGGCTGGAAGCCGGAATTTTCCCTTTCAAGTGCAAGAATTTTCATTAGCAGGCAGCATGTAGAAACATTGACCGGTTAGACGTATCTCAAGAATGGACTGTTACAGGAAGAAAAGATAATTAGTCTGATAAAATTCTTAATGGATGAAAAATGAATCCAGGTTATAACCCAGTGAAAGTAGTCTGGCCCTGTTTTTCCGGTAAAACGCGTCTACTATCTCCATAGGGACGACGTAGTTGATTCCGTAATTAACAGACTCGTCTGTCCCGACATAGATTTCGCCGGAATAGGGGATGAATGCGCTATAACTCCCTTCATTGAGCTCTTGTTCGGGCCGGAGGTAGTAATTAAGATGGGTCGACATAGATTTTACTATGCCCACCAATTCGAAATTCGGCGCTCCGTCGCGTACTGCCAGGATAACTCCGCCGCTGTAACCCTTATTGAGCACCGCATCAACCATAAAAGATCCATTGTTTTTGCCGGTGGCCGGACTTACAATCCCGCGGGTCACCATCAGGTTGCCCATCGGGTATCCCAGGATATAGACCCGGCTGCCCCAGCCAAGCTCCTGTGTCTTTCCTGACGGGAAGTTGAATTCTTTTACGGAGTCAATATTGCCTTCGCACCGTTTCCCTATGAGGGCGAGATCATTTTCACGGTCCACGGAAAGTGCGATGAATGTGCCACATTCTGGCAGGTCCTTTATATACAACTCCTGCTTTTCACGGATTGAAAAACTTTTTATGTAGCCATAGGGGTCGTCACTTGTAGGTGCATAGGTGGAGATGATCGAGTCTTGTGAATTCAGGATATGTGCACATGTAAGCAAGACAATACGGTGGTCGTTGCTGAGCAGAACTGTTGCTGTCGCGCTGTTCGTTTCATGGGTGCTGATAATTCCAAGGGCCAGCCGTTTGTATCTGCCCGACTGAATGTCGTTCATGGTAAGCCTCTCTGAGCGGTTAAACTGGTAAGTGGTATAAAAATCCACGCAAAATAGTTTTTTTATACTGCGGGTGACCGAAGCAAGTCCTGCCGTAGAGTTTTCCTGCGGAAACTCGCCATCGTAGCGGCCGTCGTGCATATCGGGAGCAAATGAGTGCTGGATTCGTTTCATGCACCCACAGTTTAAAAGAAATATGAAAAAAGTAAAAATTATAATTAATGGTCTCATAGACATCGTTTTATGTCTCATTAATGTCCAATTACCAGCGGGAGGAGTAGGAGGTGGGAAGGATCTCCTTTAATACTGGTCGGATCGGTAAAAATCGTGAAACAAATATAATGAATAAAAATTGTGATATCTTCTGGGTTGTAACTCAGGCAAATAGGTACTTGATTCTTGGAATATGAAATATTTCATTGTAAAATAGCTTGCACAAAATCTGTTTTTGAAATAAAGAAAGTCTACCTTTATCCCACTCTAAGGCACTCTTTCGACATCCCCCGCCAAAAATTTCTAACGGCAACCAAAGCACAAGTTTTTTTTTCTGGCATTTAGCGTAAGTATACATATATATTTATCAAAATAGCTGAATATGACTGCGAACGATAAGGATCGCCAGTCGCGCCGGAAATTTATAAAACTTGGCATAGGTGCCGGTGCCGGTGTGATTGCAGGGGGTGGGGTTATTACCGCCATATCCCGGGCCGGTGAGGCCAAAAGCGGAGAAAAGATCAAACTCCTTTCCCCCGACGGGAAGCTGGTTGAGGTCGACAAAGCACATTGCCACTCCTGTCCTGCTACCGGAATGGAGGCTCGTCAGGGACTTCCCAACAAAAAAATGGTGATGGTGATCGACCTGGCACGCTGCCGCAATGCACGAAATTGCCTCGATGGTTGCCAGAAGATGCACAACCTCCCGCCACGGATCGAATGGATTAAGTTTTTTCTGCTTCGCGACAGCGAGGATACTTCACCCTACTGGTTTCCCAAACCCTGCTTTCAGTGCAACAATCCACCCTGTGTTAAAGTTTGTCCTGTCGGGGCCACCTTTAAGCGCAGCGACGGAATCGTACTTGTCGACAGCGACCGCTGTATCGGCTGTAAATTTTGCATGGCTGCCTGCCCGTACTCATCACGTGTCTTTAATTGGACCGATCCGAATGAACTGAAAGAATCCAATGGAACGACTTACTCTCCTGAGACCAGTCAGCCCGGAAAGATCGGCACGGTTGGCAAATGTGATTTTTGTCCCGATATGGTACGTATCGGTAAACTTCCCTCATGTGTTTCATCCTGCCCGAACGGCGTCTTTTTCTATGGCGATAAGAATGAGGATGTAATAACGAATGGTACAGAAACAGTGCGATTCAGCGAACTCATCCAGCAGCGTTCAGCTTACCGGTTTATGGAGGAACTCGGTACTGAACCCGGGGTATACTACCTGCCCCCGGTCAACCGGCTGTTCGACTACAAGGTCGGATTCGAAGACCTCTCACAGGAAGAGGTTGAACTTTATAAAAAAGAGGCTCATATAACCGAATAATATTCCGCCATGGATCAGAATGATAAAACTTTACAGAATTTTGAGACCTTCAGGCCGCAACTGGAATCCATAAGCTGGAAGGGGAAAGTCGTTATTGTCATACTCTCCCTGATCATCCTTTTTGGTCTGTTTGCACTCTACACGCAAATGGTTGATGGTCATATTGTTACCGGTATGCGCGATTATGTGATCTGGGGACTCTATATTGTCAACTTCATCTTTTTTATCGGTATCAGTTATGCAGGCGCCCTGATATCAGGTATTCTTCATCTGCTGCGGGTTCAGTGGAGAACCCCGATCATACGCATGGCAGAAACAATCACAGTAATTTCCACATTGATCGGCCCAATCTATATATTATTATGTATGGGCCGTCTCGACCGGCTTCATCACCTTCTGTTTTTCGGCCGCATCCAGTCGCCGATAGCCTGGGATGTAATCGCAATAACAACCTATCTTACAGGAAGTATCATCTTTCTGTACCTGGCAAGCATCCGCGATCTTGCATTCTTGCGCGATCATCCGCTCAGGGTCGGAAAATGGCGAAACCACGTTTATAAGTTCATGTCTGCAGGATACCACGACACACCGAAACAACGTGAGCTTCTCAACCAGCTTATCGACCTGCTGTCGATCGTCATAATTCCGCTGGCCATCCTTGTTCACTCGGTACTCGCATGGATTTTCGGAATGACCCTCCGGCCCGGGTGGCACAGCACAATCTTTGCTCCCTATTTTGTTGTTGCAGCTGTCTATTCAGGTACCGGCGTTCTTATCCTCGTAATGTGGGTGTTCCGGAAGATATACCACCTCGAGGCTTATATAACCAAGATACACTTTACATACCTGGGAATCCTGTTAATGGTTTTGGGTGCGCTTTACGGATATTTTACCTTCAGTGAGTATCTTACCAGCTGGTACGGCAGCGTGAAGTGGGATATGGAGGTACTCTACCGTCTTTTCGATCCTTCCGATTACTGGTGGTGGTTCTTCTTTGCGGCCTTCATTGGCGTTCTTCTGCCGATTGCCATCGTGGCAATTCCCAGGTTCAGGAATATAAATTCCATTGCTTTTGCTTCACTGGTAGCTGTCATGGCGCTTTGGATAAAGCGTTACCTGATCATTATTCCCACCCTCGAAGCTCCGCTCTTACCCATGCATGACCTCAGGCCCGAGTATACAAACTACTCACCCACCTGGGTTGAATGGGCTCTTACAACAGGAGGTGTGGCCACCTTCATGCTGTTCTTTTACCTCTTTTCGAAATTCATCCCGATAATTCCGGTTGTGAAGATCAAGTCGTCGGAAGAGAAAGACTACCTGAAACTGCGAAAGATAACAACCAAGAGGATGCTGAAGCGAGTTTTGAAACAGGTGGAAAAGGAGAAAAAAGTTGTTGTAAGCATCCTGATCCTGTTGTTTGTCTCAGCTCAGATAGTTGCCAGGGCTGAGGAGCCTGTTCAGCCGAGGCTGAAACTCGAATTTGCCAGCAAATCCGGAGTGCGTACTCTCAGTGTTAAATTATCGGCACGCATTGAAGGACAGAATACACCGCTTGCCGGATTGCCTGTGAGCTGTTTTCTCGTGACGGAAAAAGGAAACCTGTTGCTTGGAAAGGACACCACCGGCGAAAATGGGGTTGCCGAAGTGACTCTTCCTGCAGAGCTGGGGCAACCCCGGAATAAGGAGGGCACATACCAGTATATGGCTGCCTTCGATGGCAATAAGGATTATCTAACGGTCAGTTCGGAACTCTCCATCCGGGATGTTTTTATGCTGCTGACATTTTACCAGAAGGACAGTGTGAAGCAGATAGTCCTCCACGCACGTGAAATCGGACCCAAAGGCGATACCCTCCCGGTGGAGGACCAGAAGATCACCTTTTATGTGCCCCGAACCTTCACATCCCTTAAAATCGGAGAGGGCACTGTTGCCAGCGGTGTTGCATCGCTTGATTTTCCAGTCACTTTACCGGGCGATTCTGCCGGAAATCTTCCCATCGTAGCAAAGTTCGAAGACAATGAGATCTTTGGCAACGCCGAAACGACAGCTATTATCAACTGGGGTAAACCCCTGGTGCAGGAGGTTGCCACCCACCGTGGACTCGGCGACACAAATGCCCCGCTATGGATGGTGTACACACTTATCATCCTGCTCTCTCTGGTGTGGTTTCATTACATGTATGCAGTAATTACCGTTTTCAGAATCAGGCGCCTTGGCATGAAATTTGAAGCACAGCAGAAAGTTGCTGATTCGGCGACGTCTTAATTCAATAAATCAATCATTCAATCATTCAATAAATCAATAATTAATTTAAAAGGAGGTTCTTATGAAAATTAAAATTGCTGTCCGCTTGCTCTCAGTAGTTGTACTCTGTGGCGGACTATTTATGATGGGCCATGCCCAGAAACCGGCCAAATGGGTCGCACCCGACAAAGCAAAAACGATGAAGAATCCCGCGCCGGGCAATGCGGCCAGCATCGCTACCGGTAAGGATGTCTATGCCAAGCATTGCAAATCATGCCATGGCAAAGATGGCCTGGGCGACGGTCCTAAAGCTGCTACTCTTGGCGTCTCCTGTAATGACTTCTCAACGAAGGAGTTCAAAGCACAGACCGACGGTGAAATTTATTACAAGATTACCTTCGGAAAGGATAAAATGCCTGCATACAGTAAATCCATCAGCGAAGATGCCGACCGGTGGGCGCTTGTCAATTACATCCGCACGCTGAAATAACATTCACTTTATTATCCCTCCTTCCTGATCCCTCCCATGGGCGGGCAAAGGAAGGAGGTTTTTTATGTTCTTTAAAATATAGGAGATGGTCATGATGCAAACAGAAAATGCTGAAAAACTGAGCTTTGACAATATCCTTGAAAAACTACACACACTCGAAACACGCCTCGATAGGCTCGAGGGAAAACTAAGCTCGGAAAATTTCGCTGTCAGAGCAGAAGTACCAGGTTCAGACGAAGAAGAAAATGATAACCTTATTGAGGTTGATAAAGCAGTAATAGAATCGAATGTTGTTGAATACGGACTCGCCTGGGTCGGCAGCATCGTTCTCCTTTTCGGGATTATCTTCCTGATGACCTTCACCCAGAATCACCTGAATGGGATTCTTTCCAGCCTGACAGGGATCATTGCTGTAGCCAGCGTATTCATGATCGGTTACTACCTGCGGAACTCATTTCCTCACCTGTCGTTCATGTTGAATATTGGCGCTCACCTTCTATTATATTATGTTATACTGCGGTTGTATTTTTTCTCACCCCATCCTGTATTACCCATTAAGCCCCTGGTTATTCTATTGATGTTGGCTGCTTCCGGAGTACAGTTGTATACTGCTGTGAGAAAAAACAATGAACTCATGGGAGGAATCGGCATTTTTCTGATCCTTGCAACGGCGGCTATCAGCGACTCAACTTACTACACACTATCACTCCTGGTTGTTGCCTCGGCGGCTTCAATGGTTCTCCTTATATACTTTGGTTGGTGGCACCAGGTTATCATTTCTGTCATCCTGATATATTTTAGTCATGCACTTTGGCTGTTCAGCAACCCTTTTATGGAGCACCCGTTCGGGGTTGTGCAGTCGCATCAGTACAATATGCTATTCCTCTTCGCCTATGGGGCCATTTTCTCTCTCATTCCGCTGATAAAACAAAAAGGCGACTTCCCCGACTCCGTTTATGCATCCTCAATAATCTTAAATGGAATAAGTTTCTCTCTGGTAATTTTACTGGTTGTGCTATCATTTTACACAAAGAACTATGTCTGGATATTCGGGCTGATTTCTGCTATCTGTCTTCTTTATTCAATCTTCCTTAAATTCAGAACCAACCGGCTGTTTGATTCGGCCTTTTATGCCTGCTTCAGTTTCATGGCGATGAGCATCGCCGTCTATGGCTATTCGGGTCTCCCCGGGGCCTACCTCCTCCTTTCCCTGCAAAGTCTGCTGGTTGTTTCCTGGGCGCTGTGGTTCCGGTCGAAAATAATAGTTGTAATGAATACCTTCCTCTTTGTGGGAATGCTGCTGGTCTACCTGTCGTTTTATCATCCGGAAAACCAAGTCAATTTTGCTTTCGCAATTACCGCTTTTGTTACCGCACGAATAATCAACTGGAAGCAGGCTCGCCTGACCCTGAAAACAGAAATGATCAGGAATGTATACCTGATAACGCTCTTTTTTACAGTTTTATATGCGTTATACCATGCTGTCCCACGGCAGTATATCACCCTCTCCTGGACAGCAGCTGCCCTTTTCTATTTTGTTTTCAGTCTTGCCCTGAAACTTATCAAGTACCGCTGGATGGCCATTGCCACGCTTTTGGTAACTGCATTTTACCTGTTTATTTATGACTTTGCGAATATGGAGGTGGGTTACCGGGTAATTGCTTTCCTGTTTCTCGCCTTTATCACCCTGGGTGCGTCGCTCTACTTTACCCGGCAAATGAAAAAGAAGAAGCAGGTATAAACTTTCATGTCGTGATTTCTTGGTTGTTTTGATTTAATTCATAATTTTAGCTGTGAAATCAATAACAGCTATTTATAATTAATCTAAACCCGGAAATATGAAAATGCCAAAGGCAATATCAAACTGGATCAGTATCTTAGGAGCTCTTTTCTCGATCAATTCCTTCATCCTGATCGTCGTACTTTTCATTCACGGATTACTCTCCGAGCACCAGAATCCATATAACGGGATATTTACCTTTATCATAATGCCGGCCATTATGGTTATCGGCCTGATCATGATACCCGTTGGAATGATGATTAAGCGGTTCAGAGTTAAGAAAGATGACCAGAAATGGCCGGTTCTTGACATGAACAACAGCCGGCAGCGGCAGAAACTGGTACTGGTTTCCATCATTACTTTTCTCTTCATGATCGTTTCGGCGGTTGGCAGCTATCAGGCATTTACCTTTACCGAGTCGGTGGAATTCTGCGGAAAGCTCTGCCACCAGGTGATGGAACCCGAATATGTGACCTACCTCCATTCGCCCCATGCCCGGGTAGCCTGCGTAGAATGCCATGTTGGAGAAGGAGCCGACTGGTATGTCAAGTCGAAACTTTCAGGTATGTACCAGGTCTATTCGGTAATTTTCCATAAGTATCCACAGCCGATCGAAACCCCTATAAAAAACCTGAGGCCTGCCCGCGAAACATGCGAGCGTTGCCACTGGCCCGAAAAATTCTACTCCCGCAAACTTCGTACCCAGCGAAATTATCTCACAGATTCGCTGAATACCGAATGGAATGTTTCAATGCTCATGAAAATCGGTCCGAACCTGGCTGCAGAGGGGCTGAAGGAGGGAATACACTGGCATATCAACAAAGATATGCGGATTGAATATGTGGCTGCCGGCAACGATCGTGAATCAATCCCCTGGGTTAAATATACTAACTTGAAGACCGGGGAGGTTAAAATCTTCCAGGATGAAGAAAACACACTCGACCAGAAAGCATTGGATACCCTCGAACACCGCACGATGGACTGCATGGACTGTCATAACCGGCCGTCTCACAATTATAAATCTGCAGTTCTGTATGTCGACAATGCGATGATAAACGGCGAAATTCCCAAGGACCTTCCCTTCATTAAAAAGGTGGCCATGAATGTTCTCAAAGGACCTTTTACCAACACAGATTCATCGATCACTTACATCCGCGACAGTATTGTGAATTTTTACAAGTTGGGTTACCCTCAGATTTTTGCTTCACGCAAAAAAGATATCGACAAGGCAATCACAGGGATACTTAAAGAGTTCTCCCTCAATGTTTTTCCATACATGAGGGTGACCTCATCCTCATACCTGAACCACATTGGTCATCTTGAATCCGACGGCTGTTTCAGGTGCCATTCCGATCGGCATAAGAGCAGCAAAGGCGATGTCATCTCGAAGGACTGTAACCTCTGCCATACCATCATCGCCCAGGGAGCAACAGGAAAAGTGCAATATTCTACTGTTGATAATGTGATGGAATTCATCCATCCGATCGATGTTAAAGACAACTGGAAAACATATTTCTGCACAGAATGCCACCGGCAACTTTATCCTTAAAAACAGACCCTTTTCTTTCTTTTTCACCAGCAATAATAAATCATCCGGGATTTAAGTTATAATCGTTTTAAATTATAAATTTTGTACATTTGCACTCCTAATTTTGAAGCATATGTTCCTTAATTCAGACAAGTTCCGCGGAGAAGGGTTAACGTATGATGATGTATTGCTGGTACCGGCCTATTCAGAGGTGCTTCCGCGCGATGTTGACTGTGCTACCCATCTTACAAAAAATATTAAACTGAATATTCCCATTGTGTCTGCTGCCATGGACACTGTGACCGAATCGCGTATGGCCATTGCTATGGCGCAGGAGGGGGGAATCGGGGTGTTGCATAAGAATATGCCGATAGAGGCCCAGGCACTTCAGGTGCGCAAGGTCAAGCGTGCCGAGAACGGGATGATCCTCGATCCGGTTACACTAATGGAAAATGCCCTTGTTGGAGATGCTCTTGCCATGATGAAAGAGTTCAGCATTGGCGGTATCCCTGTTACAAATCACAACAATGAATTGGTTGGGATTGTTACCAACCGCGACCTCAGATTTGAACGCGATCACCTGCGTCCGGTTACAGAGGTGATGACAAAAACTGTTATAACCATCAGCGAATTCACCGATTTTGAACAGGCTGAGGCAATCCTTCAGAAGCATAAGATCGAAAAGCTCCCGGTGGTTGATAAGAACAATAAACTTATCGGACTGATCACCTACAAGGATATCATCAAAATAAAAGCCCGTCCGAATGCCTGCAAGGACAGTCTGGGCCGGTTGCGCGTTGCAGCCGCCGTCGGCATTGCTGCCGACACGCTCGATCGCGTTGCTGCACTTGTGAGGGAGAATGTTGATGCCATCATTATTGATACAGCCCACGGACACTCAAAAGGGGTATTTGAGATGGCACGTCGTGTTAAGGCAGCCTATCCGAACGTCGACCTGATTGTCGGGAATATCGGAACAGGCGACGCAGCCCGCGACCTTGCCAGGATTGGTGTTGATGGTGTGAAGATCGGGATCGGTCCGGGATCAATCTGCACGACACGTATTATAGCCGGTATCGGCATTCCTCAGCTGTCGGCCATCTACGATGTAACCAACGCACTTAAAGGCAGTGGTATCCCGGCAATTGCCGATGGCGGGATCCGCTATACCGGCGACATTGTTAAGGCCCTGGCCGCAGGAGCCCACTCAATTATGGCAGGTTCCCTCTTTGCAGGTGTCGATGAATCACCCGGAGAGACTATCATCTATGAGGGCAGGAAATTCAAAACGTACCGGGGGATGGGTTCCATTGAAGCCATGCAGCATGGTTCAAAAGACCGCTACTTTCAGGATGTGGAAGACGATATCAGAAAACTTGTTCCCGAGGGAATCGTTGGCAGAGTCCCCTATAAAGGGTCACTCTCGGAAGTTGTTTACCAGATGGTTGGCGGCTTACGTGCCGGGATGGGATACACCGGTTCTGCAACAATCGATGACCTGCAGAAAGCCAAATTCATGAAAATTACCTCGGCCGGAGTTCTGGAGAGCCATCCACATGATGTTACCATCATCAGCGAAGCCCCGAATTACAGCCGATAATCCGAAATAATCACAAAAAAGTAATATAAATTCTAACTCACAATGAAAAGCTTGAATTTTAAAGTTTTGTTTTCATTACTGATGCTGATCTCCTTCTCAGGTGCCAATGCCCAGGCAACCGATGACGAAGTCCTGATGACAATTGCCAGCAAGAAGATCTATGTCAAAGATTTTATGGCAATCTACCAGAAGAACAATGTGAAGGGTGAAACCATCGACAAGAAATCGCTTGATGAGTACCTCGAGCTTTTTATCAATTTTAAACTTAAGGTCAAGCAGGCCGAAGACCTGGGGCTTGATACCGTTTCAACATTTGTTAATGAGTTGAGCGGTTACCGTGATCAGCTTGCCCAGCCCTACCTTACCGATGCCCCCACAATGGATCGTCTTGTTGCCGAAGCCTGGGAGCGTGGTAAAACCGATATCCGGGCCAGTCATATATACTTTAGGCTGAAAGCCGATGCACCACCGGCCGACACGCTGGCAGCCTATACAAAGGCCATGAAGGTAAGAGAACGGATAATGAACGGGGAGTCGTTTGGAAAACTGGCTGTTGAATTTTCTGAAGACCCCTCAGCGAAAGACCGTGAAGCCAACCAGCAGCATCCTTTTTTAAAAGGGAATCGCGGCGACCTGGGTTACTTTACCGTCTTCGATATGGTGTACCCGTTTGAAACAGGCGCTTATGAGCTCGAAGATACAAAGGTCACCATGCCGGTTCGTTCTGAATCCGGCTACCACCTGATCAAAGTTGAAGTGCGGCGCCCTGCTATGGGAAAAGTTACCGTTGCCCATATCTTCCTTGCCATTCCGAAAAATGCTTCACCTGAAGATTCCCTTCGCATTCAGAAACGGATCGATTCAGTATACACAAAACTCTCTTCAGGCAGCTCATGGGAGGATATGGTAAAAACTTATTCCGACGACAAAGGTTCTGCCGCCAAAGGAGGTGTTTTGCCGAAATTTGGTGTTAACCGCATGGTTCCTGAGTTTATAGATGCCATTGCAGGCCTTGGAAAGCCAGGAGATTTTTCGAAACCGATTCTTACACCCTATGGATGGCACATCGTAAAACTTGAAAAGCGGGATGATCCGGGGACCCTCGAGGAACAAACAGCCGAACTTAAAAAGCGCGTCAAGAACGATTCACGCTATCAGCTCGTTAAGAAGGCAACCCTGCAGCGTATCCGCAATGAATACGGCGTTACAGAATACCCCGAAGCCAAAGCTGACTTTTATACCGTTGTGACCGACAGCATCTTTTTTGGAAAATGGGATGTAAGCCTGGCAAAAAATCTTACAAAACCTCTGTTTAAGGTTGGTAACATGATCTTCCGGCAGGCCGACTTTGCACAGTCTCTTGCCACAAAGCAGCGCAAACAGGAAAAAGAAAGTATTCGTGTATATGTCGATAAAATGTACTCGGAATATCTTGATGAAAGTCTGCTCAAATGGGAAAATGCACACCTTGAGTACAAATACCCCGAATTCAAGGCCCTGATGACCGAATACCGCGATGGCATTCTCCTTTTCGACCTCACCGATCAGAAAGTCTGGTCAAAGGCGGTTAAAGATACAACAGGTCTTAAAGATTTCTATTCCAGGAATAAGAACAACTACATGTGGGAGACACGGGTAGACGCAAGTATCTATACCTTAAAAGATCCCAAGGCCGTGCAAAGGGTTAAGAATTTTATCCTGTCCGGATTGGCCGACAAAGATATTTTAAAGGAGATAAATTCAGATTCAGTTAATGTTCTTACGGTCGAAAGCGGCAAGTATTCAAGGAGAGACAATAAAGTGATCGATACTGTTGCCTGGACTCCCGGGTTCTCAAAGGATTTGGACATGAATGGTACCACGGTTTTTGTGAACATCCGGAAAATTCTGAAGCCTGAGCCCAAGGCGTTGAACGAAGCCAAAGGGTTGATCACTGCCGATTATCAGAATTCACTCGAAAAAGATTGGATTAAAGCTTTACGGGCAAAATATCCTGTCGTTGTAAATAAGGCAGTACTGGCAAAAATCAAGTAAGATTTTGAAGAAGTACCTCATCTTCTCACTTATACTACTGACCTCCTGCACCGCATTTTTCAAAAAAAAAAGTGAGCGGGTGCTGGCAAGGGTACAGGATGCTTACCTTTATGAGTCAGACCTGAAGGGAATTATACCTCCCGGTACCCTGCCGAAAGACAGCATCCAGCTGGCTAAGGGTTTTATCGATACCTGGGTCAGGCAGCAGCTGATCATTCAACAGGCTGAAAATAACCTTACTGCCGAAAAGATGGATTTCTCAAGGCAGCTTGAAAATTACAGGAACTCCCTGGTTATTTTTGAATATGAGAATGCTCTCGTAAGGCAAAAACTTGATACTGTTGTCACTGAGGATGAGATTCAGTCCTACTATGAAGAAAATCAGCAAAACTTTCTCCTTAAAGAAAATATCGTTTTGATCCAGTATGTGAAACTGCCTGTCAGGTCTCCGAATACGGGGGCAGCAAAAAAATTGCTTAACTCCGATAATCCGGACGATAAAAACAAGCTCGCAGAGCTTTGCGAAAAACAGGCGGCCGACTATTTTCTTGATGACCAGAACTGGTTGATGTTCAGTGATCTGTTAAAACAGGTTCCGATTAAAACATATAACCAGGAGGACTTCCTTAAAAATCACAAAAGTTTTGAATACCAGGATTCTGCATATATCTACCTGGTGAGGTTCAAAGATTTTAAGGTTAAGGAGAGCGTCTCTCCGTTAAGCTTCGAAAAACAGCGCATTAAAGATATAATGGTGAACAAGCGGAAGATTGAACTTATCACTCAGATGCGTGAAGCCGTTTATGCTAAGGCCCTGAAAAATAGCGATTTTGAAATTTATTAATGGAACCGGTTCCGAAATTCCAATTCATGAAACTCCTGAAGCAGATTGTTTTTTTTCTTCCCCTGGTTGCATTGTTTGCCCATCAATCGTTTGCTCAGGTCAGGCATGATTCGGTCGTCGATGGTATTGTGGCGATAGTGGGCGGAAATGTGATTCTGATCTCTGATATTGAAAACCAGTATCTCCAGGCCAGAAGTCAGGGGAACATTCAGGGTACTGCCACCAAATTGAAATGCAATCTTCTGGAAACAATGCTTTTTCAAAAACTGCTGCTTCACCAGGCACAGGTCGACAGTATACAGGTTACCGACATACAGGTGGAGGGAGAAATGGACCGCAGGATGCGCTATTTTATCTCCCAGGCTGGATCACCCGAAAGGCTAGAGGAGCATTTTGGCAAATCGCTGCTCGAGATCAAAAATGAGCTGAGGGATGTAGTTAAGGAGCAGATGCTTACCGAACAGGCTCAGCAAAAGATCACCAAAGATGTCACAATTACTCCGGCAGAGGTTAAAGCCTATTTCAGGAAGCTTCCCAAAGACAGTATCCCGCTTATCAATTCTGAACTTGAGATTGGAATTATCGTCAGGATGCCGGTAATCGGGGATGCAGAAAAGCAGATCGTGAAAGACAAGCTGAAAAGTTTTAAGGAAAGGGTTGCTAAGGGCGACGATTTCAGCACACTGGCAGTTCTCTATTCCGAGGATCCCGGATCTGCCAAGCAGGGGGGTGAACTGGGAATGTTCAGACGCGGAGAGATGCGTACGGAATTCGAAGCTGCAGCATTCAAACTCAAACCTGGCGAGGTATCGGATATTGTGGAAACCGAGGATGGTTTTCACCTTATTCAGATGATCGAACGCCGGGGTGAGTACATCAACGTCAGGCACATCCTGCTTCAGCCAAAGGTTACCATCGTAAACCTGAACAAATCCAAAAATTTCCTTGATAGCGTGGCTGACCTTATAACAAAGAAGAGTATCACTTTCGATGCAGCTGTTCTGAAATTCTCAGATGATCCGAACAAAAACAGTGGCGGTTTGATGATTAACCAGGCTACAGGAACCACGAAATTTGAATCAAGTCAGCTCGATGCCAAAATCTTCTTCGTGGTTGATAAGCTTAAGGTGGGAGAGGTTTCAGCGCCTGTGTTAATGACCGACCGCGGAAAACAGGATTATCGTATTTACTGTCTGAATGCACGAACTAAGCCTCACAAGGCCAACCTTGAGGAAGACTATGCACGGATTCAGCAATGGGCACTGGAGCGGAAAAAAATGGATATGGTCGACGGCTGGATCGACAGCAAAATTGCTTCCACTTACATAGCTATTATGGATCAATACCGCGATTGTGAGTTTCAGCGTAAATGGCTGAAAAATTAAAGTAAAGAATTATGCAGTATACCAATGATGTAGAAGCAGTTGATGCGCTTGTAAGGAAATATGAGCTGCTGAAGTCAGAAATTGCCAAAGTTATTGTAGGACAGGATGAGGTTGTCAAAAACCTTTTAATTTCTATATTTTGCAAAGGACATTGTTTGCTGGTTGGAGTTCCCGGACTTGCTAAAACTCTAATGGTAAATACATTATCGAGGGCGCTTGGCCTAACCTATAACCGGATTCAGTTTACCCCCGACCTTATGCCCTCCGATATCATCGGGACAGAGATACTCGACGAAAACCGGAAGTTCCGCTTTATTAAGGGACCGGTGTTTGCAAACATCATTCTCGCTGATGAGATTAACCGGACCCCTCCCAAAACGCAGTCGGCATTGCTTGAAGCAATGCAGGAGAAAGCGGTTACAGTGGCTGGCAACAACTACAAGATCGGTGAACCCTTCTTTGTCCTTGCTACCCAAAACCCGATTGAGCAGGAGGGAACCTACCCCTTGCCCGAAGCCCAGCTCGACCGGTTCATGTTTAATATCTGGCTCGACTACCCGTCATTTGAGGAGGAGATACAGATTGTAAAAGCTACCACATCCGAAAAAGTAGTTGTTCCTGAGGTAGTTGTAAGCGCTGAGGAGATCTTGTTTTTCCAGAATCTGATCCTTAAGATACCGGTTCCCGACAATGTCTTTCATTATGCTGTAAACCTTGTCTCAACAACCCGTCCTAATACAGCAAAGGCAGGATCATGGGCCAACGAATATCTTACCTGGGGAGCCGGTCCCAGAGCTTCGCAGTACCTTATTCTCGGAGCAAAATGTCATGCTGTCCTTAACGGCAAATATACTCCTGATATTGAAGATGTTAAGGCGGTGGCTACTGCTGTTCTCCGCCATAGGATTGTCCGTAACTATAAGGCTGAAGCAGAAGGAATAAGTGTTGAGTCCATTATAAATCATTTTCTGGCATGAAATATTTCAGTATGACACGAAAAAGCTACCTGCTGCTGATACCCGCACTCTGCCTTGTTTCAGCGTTAATATTCTTGTCTTCGTGTAACCAAAATACCAATTCTAACCAGGGTTCCAATGGTGATACCCTGAAAGGAAAGATAACCCTCTCCGGTGCGTTTGCCTTATATCCAATGGTAGTGCGATGGGCCGAAGAGTTCAGAAAACTTCATCCCAATGTAACGATTAATGTTTCCGCAGGAGGAGCCGGCAAAGGAATGACCGATGCGTTGTCGCACATGGTCGATCTTGGAATGTATTCCAAAGAGGTAAGCCCCGAAGAACGGGCCAAGGGCGCCTGGTGGATTGCAGTTGCAAAAGATGCCGTATTACCTACCGTGAACTCGGGCAACCCGGTACTCGCCGATCTTAAAACAAAAGGATTGACCCGCCAGAAGCTTTTTGATATTTTTATCAGTCAGAAAATTACCACATGGGGACAGGCAGTTGGCAATAATTCAAAATCTGAGGTTCAGGTGTTTACCCGTTCCGATGCCTGCGGCGCTGCCGATATGTGGGCCAAATACCTGAACAATAAAAAGCAGGAAGACCTCGAAGGTCTCGGTGTGAACGGTGATCCTGGCGTGGCCGATGCCGTTCGCAGAAGTCCTGAGGGAATCGGTTTCAACAACCTGGGTTTTGTTTATGAAAGTCAGTCTCGGAAACTCTACCCGGGTATCGAAATCATTCCCATTGACCTTAATGAAAATGGGAAAATTGATCCCGACGAAAATTTTTATGGAACAATGGACGAAGTGATGAGGGCCATCAACGATGGAAAATATCCATCCCCCCCGGCTCGCGAACTCTTCCTGGTTTCCGGTGGAAAGCCGGCGAACCAACTGGTAATTACTTTTATTCAATGGATTCTCAGCGACGGTCAGAAATATGTGACGGAGGCTGGATATGTTACGGTTCCTGCAGCAAAAATAGCCTCGGAACTTCAAAACCTTAGGTAATGTACCTACTCAACCGGCAACAGCGACACGTCGTCAACTACACATGGATGATTGTCAGCCTGCTTCTTGTCGCTTTTTTGCCGTTTTTTCTTTTTATCGGACTCTACCTCAAGTCGTTTCTGCTACTTCACGACTACTCTCTGTTCGACCTCATCTTTTCACGCGAATGGCGCCCTTCCAGCGGGAAATTTGGTTTTTACCCGTTCATCATAGGTTCTGTGTGGGTAACACTCGTTGCCATGCTTATTACAGCGCCGGTCTGCCTTCTTACGGCAATTTATGTCACACAGTATACCCGGAAGTTCTTCCTGCGTATTATGCACCCTGCAATCGATATCCTGGCAGGAATTCCTTCAGTGGTATATGGGCTTTGGGGGATACTGGTTGTAGTTCCGTTCATATCCCGCTACCTGGGGCCCTGGCTTGATGTAAAAACCATGGGTTACAGTATCCTGGCAGCAGCGCTGGTACTTTCAATTATGATCATCCCGTTTGTTCTGAACATACTCATCGAGGTCTTCAGGTCAATACCCACCGAACTTAAAGAGGCTGCACTCTCGCTGGGGGCAACGGAATGGCAAACGGTTAAAAGTGTTTTATTGCGTAAGGCCCTTCCTGGAATTATTGCCGCGTTCGGCTTCGGATTAGCCCGTGCTTTTGGCGAAACAATGGCCGTTCTGATGGTAGTCGGGAACGTTGTCAGGTTACCGAAAAGTGTTTTCGATCCGGGGTATACCCTCCCCGCACTTATCGCCAATAATTACGGAGAGATGATGTCAATTCCCCGCTATGATTCTGCATTGATGTTTGCGGCCCTTCTGCTGCTCGTTGTTTCGCTTTTCTTCAATCTTGTGATGCATTTCTTTATCGTGAAATACAACAAATACTAAAGTATGAAACTGGCACAGAAAATAGAGGAGAAGGTTTTCAAGGGTTTAATGATCCTGGCAACCTATTTCATCCTGTTTATTCTTGCCGTTATCATCTACAGTATTTTTGAAAAGGGGCTGAAGTCGATCTCCTGGGAGATGCTTACACAGGTTCCAAAGGGAGGATATTATTACGGTAAAGGAGGAGGAATCCTGAATGCCATCCTTGGTTCGCTCGCCCTGGCCTTTGGCGCTACGATAATTGCCTTCGTAATCGGTCTGCCGGTTGCACTGTATATCAATGTGTTTCTTATCAGGCAGCAGAAACTGGTCAACGTGATCCGTTTTCTGCTCGATCTGGTTTGGGGTATCCCATCAATCGTTTATGGTGCTTTTGGCTTTTCACTGATGATTTTTTTCGGGATCCAGACATCGCTTCTGGCAGGGACGCTTACAGTGGCACTTTTCATTCTGCCGATTATGATAAGGTCAATGGATGAGATCCTTCGAACAGTGCCCGTCGGACTCATGGAAGCTTCCTATTCGTTGGGTTCGAATAAATCGGAAACGGCCTTTAAAATATTTACCCGGCAGTCGGTATCTGGAATCATTACTGCAGTCTTGCTTTCATTCGGCCGGGCCATCGGTGATGCAGCATCCGTTTTATTTACAGCAGGGTATACAGATAATATTCCCAATTCCCTGCTTGAACCTGTTGCAACCCTGCCTCTTTCCATATTTTTTCAGCTCTCATCACCAGTGCCGGAGGTCCAGAACCGGGCTTATGCATCCGCCCTGGTACTTACGCTGATCATCCTTATTGTCAGCCTGTTTTCCAGGGGACTTGGTAAGCGATACCACAAAACAAAAATTAATTTCTAGGAGAAATCGGGATGTCTGAAAGTGCTAAAATAATTATTCGTGACCTCAATGTTTTTGCGGGAAAGACACAGATTCTGAAGGATATTAATATTGAAATCCCGAAAAATAAGATTACCGTCATCCTCGGGCCTTCCGGTTGTGGGAAAACAACCCTGCTGAAATGCCTGAACCGGCTTACCGACCTCTACCCGGAACTTAAGGTGTCTGGGGAGATCAATATCGACGATAATAACATTCTCCAGGCCAAAGAGGATATTTATAAACTCCGCCAGCAAATGGGCCTTTTGTCGCAACGGCCATATCCTCTGCCGATGACCATCTATAATAATATCGCCTATGCCCTAAAACTCCGTGGCATTAAAAAACGTCGTGAGATACACAAACTAACCCTCCATTATCTTCAGCAGGCAAGTCTGTGGGACGAAGTACGCACACGATTACGTGAACCGGCATCCCGTTTGTCGATCGGTCAGCAGCAACGTCTTTGCCTTGCAAGGGGACTGGCAGTGAACCCGGAAATTATTCTGGCCGATGAACCTACCTCTGCGCTCGATCCAATATCCAGCCAGTATATCGAGGAGACATTCCTGAAACTTAAAAACGATTACACAATCGTGCTCGTTACCCATGTACTCCGTCAGGCAAAGCGCATTGCCGACAACGTGGTTTTTATGTACCTGGGGGAGGTAATCGAACAGGGGAGTGTTGAGGAGGTCTTCGGAAATCCAAAGAAGGAAAAAACTAAGCAGTACCTGGGAGGGACTTTTAATTAAACGTCACCATATTAAATTACACTATTCTCAGGTACTGTAATATTTTCCCTGCCAGCTGTTCCGCTCTTCCATCCTTTTCTCAATAAGCCTTAGCACTGCATCATACCGGATGAGTTCCCAGCTATTGTGATCCAGCATTTCCGGGGGAACTTCGCCCGAAAACCTTTCTATCACAATGGCCGGATTAAGTTGCTCAATGAAACCAACGATAAATTCAATGTAGTCTTCCAGGGAAAAAACACGAAAATCACCTGGACTGCAGTGGTACTCCTTTTGCATTGCCGTCCCTCGAACGATTTGCAACTGGTGAAATTTGACCGAATCGACCGGAAGGCTTGATATTATTCCGGCCGTCGACAGCATCATCTGTTCCGTCTCCCCTGGCAACCCGAAAATAAAATGAGCACAGGTACGAATGCCCCGGTTGCTTGTTGCCCTTATAATAGCGGCGCTGGTTTCAAAATCATGCCCCCTGTTGATACGTTGCAGGGTTGTATCGTGCGGCGACTCGACCCCATATTCAACCTGGATATAATGGTCCCGGGCAAGCGATTCAATGTAATCAAGCTTCTCTTCATCCATGCAATCAGGCCTCGTACCAATAACCAGCCCTCTAACGTGCGGATACCGGAGCGCCTCCTCATATAGTTCCCTGAGCCTGCTTAGTGGTGCATAGGTGTTGCTGTATGGCTGGAAGTAGACCAGAAATTCGGTGGCTCGCCTGTACCTGACAGCATGGAATTGAATCCCTTTGGAGATCTGGATGTGCAGGGGTTCCTTCAGGTCGCAGTAGGAGGGGTTGAAGGCGTCGTTATTACAATAGGTGCACCCGCCTACCCCTTTCGTCCCATCGCGGTTCGGACAGGTAAACCCTGCATCCACAACCACCTTCTGTATGCGTCCGCCAAATGTTTTGCGGATGTACTCAGTATAGGAGTTAAATCGGCGTGTATGCCCCCAGGGATATTGCAGAATGTCTGGCATTTTATTTTTCTGTGGGATAAAAAAATCCGGCGATACACATGCATCGCCGGACAAAGTTAATCAAGATAAACACTGTTACCTATTTTGTAGCGGCTTCAAGTCGTTTCATAATAGAGAATATGAACACCGCCGAAAGAATACAGCAAACAATAAAGATGGCCCACAGTTGCCAAAGGTCGAGAACTCCCCAGAATTTACTTCCTACGAACAGGAACTTATTGCCAACCGCAGTGGCCAGAAGCCAGCCTCCCTGCATAAGGCCCTGGAAACGGGGCGGAGCCACCTTCGATACGAACGAAAGTCCCATCGGGCTCAGGAAAAGTTCAGCAATTGTGAGGATCAGGTAGCTGCTGATCAACCAATAGGGAGCCACACGTGAAGAGTCGGGAACCGGATTGTACTTTGTTACTCCTGCCGCATCTGTGAACTGAAGTTCATGGGGCGAAACAAGCCCGAGTGAAGCCACCAGGATAACCATAAAACCAATGGCTGCAATGATCATCCCGATACCGATCTTTTTTGGAGCCGAGGGCTCGAGATTCTTTTTATTCAGCCAGGCAAAAACACCCATTACAGGGAAGGTGAGCGATACGATGAACAATGGGTTGAATGACTGAAATACTTCGGGTGCGATCGGGTTTAATGCATTGTTTTTTGTGATAAAATAGTAGGAAAGCCCTCCCAGAACAATAAACATCGCTGCGCCGATGAGCCTCTGTGTGGTATTTTTTCTGAAGATAAGCACAAAGCCGGCGATGGCGCCAATGAAGGCCAGTATAGATTCAAGGTTAAAGAAAATATTGGTAAATGGCCCAACCTCCTTTACTGTGTAGTCGCGGGCAAAGAATGTAAGGGTCAATCCGTTTTGATGGAACGACATCCAGAAAAAGATAACCACAATAAATACCATGATCAGGGAGGTAACCCTGGGACGCTCCTCCTTGGAGGATACCTGGAACATGATTGCAATAAAACCGATAAACAAACCAACGGCAGCACCAAGAGCTGCAGCATCTTTGACAGTATTCCTGAGCAGGAAGTAGAAGATCACCGAGGTGGTGATCATTAATCCGCCGCCCAGCAGGAAGCTTACAAGATTGGTGTTGGCTTTTGGTTTATTTGCTTCGGCGGCCTTAATTTTTTCAACACTCGGTAACAGTTTGTTGAATATGATATAAACGAGCAGCGAGATCACCATTGCACCTGCCGCAATACCAAAGGCATAGTTATAGCCACGGGAAAAAGCATCGATATAACTCTGTGCAAAAGTGCCTAAGTCGCCCACAGTCAGCCCACTCGCCTTGTCTGCCAGTTCCTGGAATTTGGAAGTGTCCTGAAGGTTGCCTTTCAGGTAAGCATGACACATGGCAGGCAGGCTTCCGTCGTGAAGAAAACCCTGGGTTTTCAGGAACCAGTTTCTGATGCCGGTAGCTACGAAAGGAGCAAAAAAAGCGCCGATATTAATACCCATGTAAAAAATCATGAAGGCCGAATCGCGAACTTTGGAATATCTGGGATCGTCGTACAACTGACCGACAACGGCCTGCAGATTGCCCTTGAACAATCCGTTTCCGAGGGCTATGGTAAATAGTCCGACCAGAGTTATAATCAATGGATTTCCAGGCAGTGCCATAATTATATACCCGGTGAACATCACAATGATACCGGCCAGAATCACAGTCTTGTATTTCCTGGAAATATCGGCTAAGATCCCCCCGACGAGTGCCAGGGCATAAATCCCAAAATAAAACCAGCTGTAATAACTTCCCGCCTCTTCTTCCGATAAACCATATTTGGCTTGCAGAAAGAGGACAAGGATTGCCATCATCGTGTAAAAACCAAAGCGTTCGCCCATGTTGGAAAAAAACGCTACAAAAAGCCCTTTAGGATGTCCTTTAAACATGATTTTTGAATTATAGGTGGATATTGATTGAATTATCGGGATGCCGTGATGCAAAAATAATCAAATTTGCATACCCGCAACGTGCCTGCTTCATAAACAGAATTTTGCCTTTTTATTTGTTAGGGTGTAATATTTTGAAATGACCGTCGTCTACTTTGCCACATGGATCTCCAGGAATTTAAAATAAGGGTATACCCGCTCAAGGATAAACTCTTTCGGTTTGCCAAAAGAATGCTGGAAAACACTGAAGAGGCTGAGGATGTTACACAGGAGGTTTTTATCAGACTCTGGAACCGGAAGGAAAAATTGGATGAATACCGGAGTATCGAGGCACTGGCGATGATAACAACAAAAAATATGTGCCTCGATAAGATTAAGGCAAGGCGCTATCCTGTGGAAAATTTCGATGACCACCGCCGGTTTTTAGAGAACCTGCCTATGGAGACCCGCGAAGACCATTCAGAGATCATTCAGCGGATACACATCGCCATAAAAGCACTGCCGGAACAGCAGCAGATGATTGTTCACCTGCGTGATGTCGAAGGGTATGAATATGAAGAGA
>CAYHCQ010000021.1:0-29636 GCA_964355115.1 uncultured Prolixibacteraceae bacterium
TGCCAGCTGGTCGAAAAACGAACTGATACGGTTCCGCGACTTCCTGGCTACGCGTATGCCGAAATATACACCCGAAGTCTCGCTTGTGGCCCTTCAGGACGGCGGAGAGCTGAGCGATAACCTGCTCCCCGGTTTCCCGGAAGGGATGTGGCGGGAATTTGAGACGGAATTTCTCACCCTGTAATTTAACCGGCAAGCCTTTCTGCCGATTTATTACTATGGTAACTTAACCGGCAATCCAATCTGCCGATTTTATTACTATATTGCAGTTGATTATCAACTGACCTCGGATCACTCGTTGACCTGCTCGCAATTTTACAGGATATGAACACCCGTCATCTCCGGAAAAAGCTCATAACCGACAACACCATCTTCAGGAAATACCTGCAGTTCCGGTCGTCGATTTATGGCCGTGTGGTATTTGTGATCCTGGTCTCCAGCCTTTTCCTGTTCGTCTCATTCAGCATCATCTTCAGGTCGGTGAACGAGGAGTACCTCAACACCGTGATCCGGCAGAATGGTAACAACATCGGCTCCATTGTAGGGGGATCGCTCTACCATTCGATGCTTGAGAACGACAAGAGCACCCTGCAAAACACCCTCGACGTCATCAACACGATGCCAGGCATCGATGAGGTGAATATGTACGACAACAAGGACAATCTCGTCTACACCTCCATCCCTTCCGACACCAACAACTACCACAGCAATCCCAACTGTTTAAGTTGTCATACGGATCTGAAATCGATCTTCCCGGGCGATGGCAGGCACTATAAGATTATCAATCCGACCAGCAACTGCAAGATGAACCACAATGACAGCAACAGCCGTCACCTGCTCATCAGGATCCCCATCATGAATGAGAAATCGTGCTATGCCGATCCCTGTCACTATCACAGGCCAATGGAGAAGGTGCTGGGTTCGCTTATCATCAAGATTCCTCTTGCCGAGCTGGATGCAGCCGAGTCGACCTCTTCCACTGAGTTTTACCTGCTGGCCATTGTTACCACCATTTTCCTGGTCGGATTCCTCTTCTTCTTCACGCGACAGCGGATAAAAAAACCGCTCAATGCTCTGGTGGAAGCCAGCACAGCGGTAGCCAACGGAGATAAAAGCACCCGTCTGGAGATCTTACCCAACCAGCTGGAGGACATGAAGATGGTATCTCAGGCCTTCAATAACATGCTCGACAACCTGGAGGCAGCAAACAACGAATTGCAGAACTGGTCGCAGCAGCTGGAGTACAAGGTGCTGAAAAAATCGGAGGAGCTCGGTGCCGCGCAGAATGAACTGATTCACATCGAGCGCATCGCGTCGCTGGGAAAGCTTTCGCTGTCGGTCGCCCACGAGATCAACAATCCGTTGTCGGGTATCCTGGTTTACACCAAGCTTGTCTCCAAGCAACTTAACAACCAGGAGATGGACCCGCTGAAGAAGGAGGCGATGCTGAAACATCTCCGCCACATCGAAAACGAGACCAAACGGTGCGGCGATATCGTGAAAGGGTTGCTCGACTTCTCGAAAAAGGATCAGAAGGATTTTGAAGCAAAGAACCTGCATGAGGTATTGCGCAAGACTTATGATCTGATGACCCACCCCATGAAGATCGCGAACATCAATTTCCTTACCGATTTCGCGGCAACAAACGACCTGGTCTTCTGCGGTCCGAACCAGATCAAACAAGCCTGCATTGCAATCCTGGTGAATGCCTCGGAGGCCGTTGGTGAAAACGGTGAAGTGATCATGCGCACCCGAAACCCTGATCCCAATACGCTTCTGCTTGAGATTTCCGACAATGGGGTTGGCATTGCTACCGGGGACCTCCCCCATATTTTCGAGCCCTTCTTTTCGACCAAGCAGAGCGCCAGCGGTATCGGGCTTGGACTGGCCATCGTACATGGCATTGTACAGAGCCACAAAGGGAAGGCGGAGGTGAGGTCGGCCCCCGGAAAAGGCACAACTATTTCGATCACCCTGCCGGTGATCAGAAACAAAGGAGAATAAACCATGACGAAAAAGATCTCCATACTTATCGTTGACGATGAGGAATCCGTGAGGGATTCTCTTTACAGCTGGTTCATTGAGGACAACTACCTCGTTGCGTGTGCCGAAAACGCCAAAGTCGCTTTGTCGATGCTCGAATCCGACACCTACGACATCATCCTGGCCGACATCAAGATGCCCGGTATGGACGGGCTGGAGATGCTCCGCCGCATCAAGTCCATCCACAAGGAGGCGATCGTGATCGTGATGACCGCCTTTGCCACGGTAGACACTGCCGTGCAGGCCCTGAAGGACGGCGCCTTCGATTATGTAACCAAGCCCTTCGATCCCGACGACCTCTCCCACCTTATCCGCAACGCCTCCAAACTGATCACACTTGCCGGAGAGAATGAGGTGCTTAAGGAGAAGGTGGTGATGCTAGAAAACGTGGAGGACCTTGTGGGCCTGAGCGAAGGGATGCAGAAGGTACTGCGCCAGGTGGAGAGTGTGGCCCAGTCGAGCAGCTCGGTGATCATTACCGGTGAAAGCGGCACCGGGAAAGAGCTCATCGCCAAAGCCATCCACTCCAACTCCCCGCGTAAGTTCTTCCCGCTGGTGAGCGTTCATTGCGGAGCCCTCACCGAGAGCCTTCTCGAGAGCGAGCTCTTCGGTCACGAGAAAGGGGCATTTACAGGTGCGATGTACCACCGGAAGGGGCGGTTCGAGATGGCCGACAGCGGTACCATCTTCCTGGATGAGATCGCCACCATCTCTGTCAAGATGCAGATCGAATTGCTCCGTGTACTGGAGACAAAAAAGTTCATCCGGGTTGGCGGCAATAAGGAGATAACCTCCGATTTCAGGGTGATCTGCGCCACCAACAAGGACCTCAAGAGCATGGTGGAGAAAGGTACCTTCCGCGAAGACCTCTTCTACCGCCTCAACGTGGTGAATATCCACATCCCGCCCCTGCGCGAAAGGGTCGAGGACATACCCCTGCTGGTCGAGTATTTCATTAAAAAATACTGTACCTCGATGAACAAACCCCCCATCTCCATCGATTCCTCTGCGCTGCACCGGCTCGAGGAGTTCAGCTTCCCCGGCAATGTGAGGGAACTTGAGAATATGGTGGAGCGTGCCATCGTGATCGGAAACGGGAAGAAGATCCAGCTAAAAGACCTTCCGCTGGAGAAGAGTATCATCGACAGCACAGCCGAAAGCCTCGACGACAATGAGAAGAACCATATATTCCAGATCCTGCTCCGGTATGAATGGAATATCTCCCGTGCGGCAAAGGCCCTGAAGGTCGACCGTGTGACCCTCTACAACAAGATCAGGAAGTATGAGCTGAAGCCTGCGAAGGAGAAATAACCCATCCCTTCGTGATGAACCAGCAAAATATCACATTGATCTCTTTCGGAGTTTTCAGGAAGGATTTTCCCGAGGTTATTGCGGAGGAGGTGAGGCGCCAGTTCATGTTACCGGTCGCGATTCGTGAAGGTCACCTCGACCTTAGTGAGTTTTATGAACCCGCCCGCCGCCAGTACAACGGAAATCTCATACTGAAACGTATTGACGCGGAGTTTGCTGCCGACGAAACCAAAACCATGGGTCTCTTCAGTGTCGACCTGTTCATCCCCATCCTTACCTACATCTTCGGACAGGCCTTCCTCAACGGCCGTTCAGGCATTGCCTCCCTCTACCGCCTGAGCAACGAGCGGTACGGCATGGAACACGACGACCGGCTTCTTCTCGAACGTTTCACCAAAGAGGTGATCCACGAACTGGGACATGCCTTCGGGCTTGTTCATTGTACGCACACTGGTTGTGTGATGCACGCCAGTACCTATGTGGAGGACATCGATCAGAAAGAGGCAAGCCTGTGCCTGAAGTGCCGGGAAGATCTGCAGCAATGAAGTCATTTTGTTTTCTATCTTTGTCACGCCATAGATTTTATTCAGTCTTTTAACAAATAACCCTCTCATCATGAAAAAGATATTTTTCCTGTTCCTGTTTGCAATCGTTTCCGTCCCGGCATTATGCCAGGAAAACCCGCTCTGGTTGCGTTACACAGCCATTGCTCCCGACGGCAAAACCATCCTCTTTTGTTATAAGGGCGACATCTGGTCGGTGCCCTCTGCAGGGGGTACGGCCACTCCGATGACCCTTACCGAATCGTATGAATATGCACCGGTATGGAGCCACGATGGCAAACAGATCGCTTTTGCCTCCGACCGCACCGGTAACTTTGATGTATTTGTGATGAATGCCACCGGCGGCGAAGCCCGCAGGCTGACCTACAATACCAATCGCGAGATCCCCGTCAATTTCACGGCCAACAACAAGGATGTGATCTTTTCGGCCTACCGCCAGGATGTGGTTACCAATGCCCAGTTCCCTGTGTCGATGATGAGCGAACTTTATACAGTTCCCGTAACCGGAGGCAAGGTTTCGATGCTGCTCCCCACACCTGCCCTGGCGGTTTCTCCGACTACCACCGGCGACAAGATCCTTTTTGAGGACATCAAAGGGTATGAGAGTGAGTGGCGCAAGCACCACACTTCGGCCGTTGCCCGCGACATCTGGCTGTATGATTTCAATGCGAAGAAATATACAAAACTCACTACATTCAATGGTGAGGACCGCAACCCTGTGTTTGACGCCACCAACCAGGATTTCTATTATCTGAGCGAGCAGAACGGTTCGTTCAATGTGTTTAAAAGCTCCATCGGCGATCCGGCAAAGAGCACAGCCATTACGAAGTTTACCAAACACCCGGTGAGATTCCTCAGCCGGGCAAATGACAACACCCTCTGCTTTACTTTCGACGGCGAGATATACACCCTACGCCCCGGCGGTGAACCTGCTAAGGTGGCCGTGAAGGTGTTTGCCGACGGCCGGTCGGTGCAGGACAAGATCGTGCCGGTGAACGACGGCTTTACCGAGATCCGCCTCTCCTCCAACGGCAAAGAGTTTGCCTACATCTTCCGCGGCGAGGTATTTGTGAGCAGTGTCGACGGCGGTTACACCAAGCGCATTACCAACACCCCATACCAGGAGCGCAGCGTGAGCTTCAGTCCCGACGGCCGTTCCCTGTTGTACGCTGCCGAAATGAACAACAGCTGGAATGTTTACACTGCCTCCATCGTGCGCAGCGAGGAGCCCTACTTCTATGCCTCCACAGTGCTGAAGACCGAACCCGTGGTTGCCACGGCTACCGAGGAGTTCCAGCCCGAATATTCGCCCGATGGAAAAGAGGTGGCTTACCTCGAGAACCGGGTAGTTCTGAAGGTGATCAACCTGGCTACTAAAAAAACACGGACCATCATGCCCGCCAATGTAAACTACTCTTATGCCGATGGCGACCAGTATTACCAGTGGTCGCCCGACAGCAAATGGTTCCTGGTGAACTTCGCGTTCCCCGACCGGATCTTCAGTCCGGAGGTAGGACTGGTTTCGGCCGACGGTAAAGGCGAGATCAAAAACCTTACCCTCAGTGGCTATGACGACTATGGCCCCAAATGGTCGGTCGATGGCAAGATGATGATCTGGGGGTCGAACCGAAACGGCGACCGCGAACAGGGAGGCAATCTGGCCAGCGCCGACGTTTATGCCATGTTCTTTACCAAGGCAGCTTTCGACCGGTTCAACCTTTCGAAAGAGGAGCTGGCCCTTTTGAAAGACCAGGAGGAGAAGGCGGTAAAGGATAAGAAGAAACAGGATGAGAAAGATAAAAAGGAGAGCGGGAAAAAAGAGGGTGATCAGAAAGGCAAAAGCGACACAGCAGCCGCAAAGAAAGATTCGGCCAACGTGAAGATCGACTGGAATAACCTCACCGAACGCAAGAACAAACTTACCCTTCACACCTCCGAAATAAGGGACTGGCTGCTCTCAAAGGATGGCGAGAAGCTCTTCTACCTGACGAGCTTCGATAAGGACAACGACCTGTGGGTAACCGAACTCCGCACAAAGGAGACAAAACAACTGTCAAAACTCGGCCTCAAGAGGACCGGGATGGAGCTTTCGGCCGACGGTAAGTTCATCCTCCTCTTTGCCGACGGAAAGGCTATGAAGATCGATGCAGAGAGCGGTAAAGCCGAACCCCTGAAGACCAGCGCAGAGATGATGCTGAAGCCGGCCGAGGAGCGGAGTTACATCTTCGACCACTCCTGGCGCGAGTTCAAGGAGAAATTCTACGTCGAGGACATGCAGGGAGTCGATTGGGACTACTACTACACTGCCTACCGGAAGTTCCTGCCGTACATCAGCAACAACAACGACTTTGCCGAGATGCTCAGTGAGATGCTGGGTGAAATGAATGCCTCCCACACCGGCTGCGGATACCGTGCCAGCCGGCCCAACATGGACCAGACCGCCGACCTGGGGATATTTTACGACTACGACTTCAAAGGCCCCGGCCTCAGGATTGCGGAGGTGGTTGAAGGCGGTCCTCTCGACAAGGCCGGTTCGAAGGCAATTGCAGGCTGTGTTATCGAAAAGATCGACGGGGAGCCTGTTGCCGACACCATCGACTTCTATTACCAGCTGAATCGCAAGACCGGGAAACTTACCCTGATCTCGGTATTTAACCCTGTTACCGGCGACCGCTGGGAAGAGAGCCTGAAGCCAATCTCAATAGGCGAGTGCAACGAACTGCTTTACAGGCGCTGGGTTAAAAACCGCAGGGCTGAAACAGAAAGACTTTCGGAAGGCAAGGTGGGATACATTCATGTGCGATCGATGGACGATGCCAGCATGCGCACTGTGTTTGAAGAGGCACTAGGCCGCAACTTCGAAAAGAGAGCCATCATCGTCGATACCCGTTTCAACGGAGGGGGAAACATTCACGAACAGCTTTCCGATTTCCTGAGCGGGAAAAAGTACATCGACATTGTTCCCCATGGACAGTACATCGGTTCGGAGCCTTACGATAAATGGGTTAAGCCATCCATTGTGCTGGTTGGCGAGAGCAACTACTCCGATGCCCACCTCTTCCCTGTGGCCTACAAGCTTAAAAATACCGGAAAAACTCTCGGCATGCCGGTACCGGGCACGGGAACCTTCGTGTGGTGGGAGACCCAGATCGATCCGACGCTGGTGTTCGGCATCCCGATGGGCGGATGGCGTACCCCCGACGGTAAATTCTGCGAAAACAACCAGATGGAACCAGATATCAGGGTTGCCAACGACCCCGGGATCCTATCCTCAGGCCGCGATCAGCAGATTGAGGAGGCGGTGAAGGAACTGCTTAAATAGAATGCAGGAATGCAGGGAATGCAGGGAATGCAGGGAATGCAGGGAATGCAGGGAATGCAGGGGATATTATCATTAAAACCTATAGATCATTGTAGCCCCAAATCCCGTTGAACTCACGGGCAGTATCTGAATCTTTTTGTTGGCATTAAAATAGACCAGGCTGCCTACGGCAAATCCCAGCGCCGAGCCGAACAGAACATCCGATGCCCAGTGGTCGTTTACTGCAAGCCTGTAAAGCGCGGTAAAACCTGCCAACCCAAAGCTGACAACAGGCACCCATTTTGTATTCCAGTATTCCAGTGCAACCACGGTGGCAACAGCAAAAATGGATGAGGAGTGTCCCGAAGGAAATGAATTATAGCCAAACATCCCATACTCTCCGCCCCATTGGAACGGTCCGTCCCATGCATGCGGATCCGGGGGAGTATCCTGGTATGGGCGGTGCCGGTGTGCAACCTGTTTGAGCACGTTGGTTAAAACAACGGTTATTACATAAGCCTCCAACCCCTTTAACCCGGTCTCTTTTGCTCTTTTATCCTTCTTTATTGCACCATAGGCATAAAAAATACCCATTGCGGGAATGGATATTAACCCTGTTCCCATGGGGCTGAAGAAGTAATAGGAGCTTTTGCTTATAAAAACAGTTTCATTTCTGTAGAAAAATTGTTGCAGGGGTTTGTCTCCCCACGCGATCAGGGCTATGGTACCGGTGGTTACCGCGGCAGCGGCAATGATCTGGCCGGTCTTCCAGCGGAACGGGTTGGTAAAAACCGATTTTGTATCCGTCCAATAAGAACTTGCATAGGCACGGCCGAAAGTGCTTAGGGTATCCTTTTTATCCTGAGCGTCAGTATAGAACTGAGTACAGCTAAAAATGAGGATGATAATAAATGCCCTGATAGCCATTTGTATATACAGCTAGATTTGTAGTATTCCTGAGTAAGGTTTTGCAGCTGGTGCCATACAAACTGCAAACCTAACGAAATTATCACCTGCTGTTTTATGGATCATTGCGATTTATTTACTCCTTAACAAAAAAACCTGAAGCACTCTAAACAGACGGGAGGCCTGCAAAAGAGTGCTTCAGTGTGGTATTTTAACCCCGGCGAAAAGTGGGGTCAGCCTGGTAATTGTCTCCTTCCGGTTATCCGTAGAGGAATTAATGGGTATATATCCGGGCGTTATTGCGATAGCCGGGAGCCGTATTGTGATACCAGTCGGTCTTTAAAACCCCACCCGATTCTGCCCATTCCACGAAATGGAGGTAGGCCTGGTTTATCGGGGAGAACTCAACAGGATAGTCGAAGGCTTCCGGGAAATCCAGTGCCCAGGGGAGTTTGTTGGATGTCTGGTAATAGAGCAGTCCCGAAGGCACCGAAGCATCGTTCTTGGTTCCAAAATAGGAGAGATTCGACAGGTCGGTTGGCGGATAATTTATTAGGTGCACTTCGCGTCCCCTCTCCTGGTTGATGACCAGGAATGGATTCCATGAACTGAGCGCAAAGTCGGCAGCAACGTAGGTGTTTAACGGCACCGTCATCGTGATGGTAATTGTTTGGGGAGGATAGTATGGGTTCCCCCCGATGGTATTCGCGAGACCGGGCATATAATCGTGGGCGTTGCTGAACACAGCTACTACCGGCTTGCTCTGCCCGGCTTCGAGGTTTGTGGTGCCGTTCAGGGCAAATAATCCTCCTGTTACATTGTACCCGCTCACATTCAGGTTTGTAAGCAGGGAGGCAGCAGCGCCGGGGAGTTGAAATGCAAATCCGTTATCCATGTGGGCGCCAACGGCACGAACAACAAACGTCCCGATTACCTCAACCACCTTGTTCGTTGCATTGGTAACAGTCTTAAAGCGATATCCCAATACGAGGTCATTGCAGTCGTAGTCGCCCTTCGACGGCCAGAGGTCTTCGATGGCAAGGGTTCCCTCGCCTACGGCCGGGAAATAGTTGTTGAATGCACGAATAGGATCGGCAGGATAATCATCGGTAAGGTCGGGTACCCCGTCACCGTCGCCATCTAATACCGGGATGGGAGCAGGAATGGGCGAGCAGCCGTGTTCCAGTTCACCGTCGTGGCCGTGTGTCGACCGGTCTTTAAGATACCCCGGCGAAGGAGAATCTTCATCGCAATCCCACGACCCATTGAGGTCGGGATGGGTGCCGGCCACCTTCTTATCGTAATTATCGTGTATTTCGGTAGTGCTCCTGGCTGTATTCCAGCAGCGTACCTCATCGATCTTTCCATGCCAGTGGGAATTAGTGGATGCCCCTTCATGCATGGCGCCGATCTTGAAGTCGGCCGCTGAAGTAAGGTTGGCGCCGAAACCAGCTGCCGTTTCCGATCTTTCAGCAACCCCGTCGATATAAATTTTGATGTTGGTACCGGATCTCTTGAACGCAACATGATGCCAGTTTCCGTCATCCACGCTCGTGATTGAACCCAATGTCGATATGTTGTCGATGTAACCATGCACCTTGCCGTCGGCAGGGTTGATGTACATCCCGTAATCCACACCTTTTGAAACAATTTTGCGGACCCAGGTATCGGGGGTCTTATCGGTCGTGTTTACCCATGCCTCACAGGTGAAATCACCGGTTCCGGGAGTAAATTCGGCATGATGGCCAACCTTCACGGCGTCATCATTCCCGTCGAGGTCAATCGCCTTGTTGCTGGAACTGAGCGCACTCTTTAACGAATATATGGAGACGTTAAGAATGGCCGGTCCGAGCGTAACCTTCTGGTCGTTAATGAACACCTCTGTCATGTAGGTGGGAAGCCGGAGCGATACAACCGATTCGGTTTTACCCGTCTCAATGATGCTCTTGTGCAGCAGTCCCGATCCGTTGGCGTTTTTTATCTCAATGACCTGCCCCTCTTTGCCGCTGACAAGAAAGGTATATGTACTTGCCATCTCCCACTGGAAATTATCGGGGATGACAAGATTGTACATTGATTTCTGATTATCGTCTGCACCGGTGGTTTCCAGCGTTTTCCTACATCCGGTAAGGGGTGCGAGAAAAACAACACCAAGCAAACAAATATTGAATAGTAATGCTTTCGTTTTCATTTCGATTGTTTTTAGAGATGGTAACAAAATTATCTAAGTGACCCCCCCTGCGAAAACGAGAATAAGTAAGTGTGGGTGAATTCCGGATATGTGTTACCGGTTTTTTGGTAAATGTGTACATGTTGCCGGTTTATTTCAAGCGCAAAAAAAACAGTGATGAAGCCCAATCGTGATATTATTTTTAATTTGTCTAAATAAAATAGTATTTTTGAATGCTGAATTCATATAGAATATTCACAAAAAGTGCGGAGTCAGCACTTTAAAGTCTGACAAATGAATATGTCTCCTCTTTACACCCGGTTGATACTCTTTTCGGCTTTGTGCTTTGTTTATGCAACAACCTCTGCCCAAATTCCCAACAATGGTTTTGAGAACTGGGAACTGGATCCCTACGGTAATTTAAATCCTGTAGGTTGGGAAACAACCAACGACGATCCGGATATCAGTGTTGAACAATACATGCCTGCCAAACTGGGCAATTATTCTATGAGGGTATTTGCTTTCGATCCTGGTTTTATTCCTATTGGTGGAATTGCCACCACTGCATTTCCTTATACCCTGCGGCCTTCATCTTTTTCAGGCTGGATGAAAACGACTGTGATGTCTGGCGATGCAGTGTATATTATCGTCTCACTGTGGAAAGGAGATACGATTATCGCGGCGGCTGATAGTTGTACTTTTATAATAGATACGACGATAAGTGAATATACCTACTTCTCCTTCCCATTAGGTTATCAGTCAACATCGATTCCCGATTCTGCAAACATTATGATTGTTGCCGGAAATTTCGGTGGTGCGGCGATCGGAACTGAGATTATCGTTGATGAGCTGGCCTTCGGACAAGGAGTTGGAATTGACGGAAAGCGGATCAAGGATGAAATTTCAGTTGGGCCTGCCTATCCAAATCCTTCATCAGACAAAATTTTTCTTCCGGTTATGTTCAGGAAAAATACCGTTGCAAGGGTTGAGATCTATAATATTTCAGCGACCATGGTACGAACCTTTAACTATGGCAATCAACCTGAAGGGCAGCAGCGGCTGGAGCTGCCGGCAAATGGACTTCCCGAGGGTATTTACACTTACCGGTTATATGGGGATGAGTTTGAGCACAGCGGCAAGTTTACCATCTGTAAAAATTAATTCTGAACGCCATGAGAAAATTAATCTTATTGATCATCCTGGGATGTTCCTCACTGCTGTCGGTGGGTCAAACCGACAAGCCTGAATGCAAAGGAGCTGAACCTTCTTACCTTGACCGGATGAAGGGATTTTACCTGAAGAGTTGTCAGTCGAGTGAATACAAGGAGCATGAATTTTTTTATCGTGGAACAGATGGCAAAAGTGTAAGGCTCAAAAAAGCCGGCGAATTCCGTCACCTGATGTATGAGAAGGATAAAAATGAGCCGCGCAAGGTGAGCGGTGACCAGATCCGTGCGAACTATGCCAATGCCGTTCTGAAAATAAAAGGGCAGGTACTGTCTGAAAGCAAATCTTTCTTCACATTCAAGTCAAACGGAATTGAGGTATTCATGGCCATTGAAAATGCTGTAGATAGTGACGACAGGGGTTACGATGTTTTCATTATCGAGGTAAAACCGTTGAAACAGGAGCTCGAATTTTCTATCAGGGAGGGTATTGATAAGGATGGGAAAGTTGCCTTGTATGGAATTCTCTTCGATACCGGGAAATCGGACATCAAACCCGAATCCGCTGATGCGCTGAAGCAAATTACCGATTATCTGAATGCCGAACCTGACGTTAAAATTTATATTGTTGGCCATACCGACAACACCGGAACCCTTGCCAATAATATCAAATTATCAAAAGCCCGCGCCGAAAGCATTAAAAATTACCTCGTTGCAACAGGTAAAATCTCATCCGCCCGGATAGTGACAGACGGAGTTGCTTCACTTTGCCCGGTAAGCACGAATACCACTGATGAAGGGAAAAAATTAAACCGCCGGGTCGAAATTGTACAACAGTAATCTATGAAAACAAAATTGATCATTCTGTTCCTGGCTTTCGGTCTGGTTTCTATTGGCCAGACCCTGCCAGAGGGGGTTAAAATGGACACAATACACTGCACTTATGCAAAAGGTGAGTCCCGAAACAACTTCTATAAAAACAATGAAATGATCGGGGTAGTGACCCCGGCATCCTGTTTTTACAGTGAAACCGAGGGAGGAGGCATCGAACCCTACTTTTTTGCTGAATTTTACATGGCCGCCAGAAAAGACACATTTGCCACAAAAAGTGCAGCCATCGATTGGATCATCATGGCCATGGGTGAGTTTTACAAACCAGTTGTTGTAACCAAATGGCAGAACCTGGTGGTACAACCTCCCAAGGTTCGTTTGAAATACCCTTGGGATTGGACTTACAGACTGGAAAAATACGATGGTATTTTCAAGTCCAGATCCCTTTCAGAAAACAAACTTGTTCTGGGGTTTAAGGACCAGCGGGGGAACTCTGAACTGATGATGATAATCAGGACACCCAATACTGCCAGTCTAAACACTGCCGAGGTAATGGAGATGACTGCCATGATGAACAGAGCCATCGATTTAAAGAATAGTTCCGCTGCAAGCATTGTGATTGGTGGAAAATCATTTAAAAGCAGTCAGAATACCTTCATGATTCAAATGAATCAATGGCATTTCTGGTACGCAGATGAGGAGGAGATTATCTATATAAACTATAATCTTCTCAAGGATGAACGTACGTGGTATCCTGAGGTAATGAAAAAAATAGTAGAAAGCATTACCTGGTAAAGCGATTTGCTGCTGACATACAGATTTTTCTATATTTGTATGAAAATCCCTGTTATGAAAAATCTGACCAGGTTCAATATCGCGCCTTTGCTGGCCTTTTCAATTCTGGCTATGATTGTCCTGATGCCGGCCCCGGCATCCGGGCAATCAAACCCCCGCAATGCAGCCAGTGCTGTGGTTACAACCATAATGACCCAGTACACTTATCCCTCCTCAATATCAACGGATGGTGTTTACGCAGTGGGTATGCCATTCGGGGGTGGTGCAAGCTATTTCTGGTCGGAAGCTACCGGAGTCATACAGATAACCGGAGAGGTGAACGGTATTTCCGACGGCGGAACTGGCGGCGGGTCATATTCCAACACTTCAATTCAATACAACGGCAACAATGTTCAGACGGCAGGAACCTGGGACCACAATACCCAGCAGTGGACCTTCCTGGGAATGAACCCGGCTGTTCCGACAGTTTTTGCGACAGACTACAATACCGGCTGGGACATCACCTCCGACGGAACCACCGTTGTGGGGATGCAGTGGTATCCCGGTTATGCCTACAGTGCCTTCAAATGGACACAATCGGGCGGATACACGAACATCGGCAGCGGGGTCGGCCAGGGTTCACGGGCATCGGGGATCAGCGCCGACGGCAGCGTGGTTTTCGGATGGGCATTTGCATCCGGCATACCGCGAACCCCGGTGGTATGGTACAACGGACAGGCTATCTTCATCAGCAGCGGCTCCTCCGGCGAGGCTTTCGGTGCCAGCACAACCGGCAACTATGTTACCGGGCAGGTGGGTAGCAGCGGATTCCGGTGGTCTCCCACTGGAACCATCACCTTTTCCAACACGCTGAATTCCGGAGCTATTTCCCCGACAACCGTGCTCAACAACGGGACCGTTATGGGATATACCTACCAGGTTCCGACACAGCGCAGGGCATTTGTCAGGGATCCGCAGGGCAACATGACCACCTTCAACGATTATGCCGAGACAAGAGGACTTCCGGATGCCCAGCTCTGGACATTCTACAGCATCAACGACGTAACGGCCGACGGCAATACGTTCCTGGGAGCTGGTAAAACCCCTGCGGGACAGCAAATTACCTTTAAAATGGAATTCATCGAAGAGATTCCGATATTTGCTGTTTCCCCGGTGAGCGTTGATTTTGGTGAAGTACCCGTGGCCACGCAGTCACCCTGGGTTGATATCGTGATCAGTAACACAGGTGCCGGAACACTGCTGATCAATAACCTTGTTCTGAGCGGCAGCAACATCTCCCAGTTTGTTCTCCAGGATAACAATACCTACCCCGTTTCGATTGGCCCGGCTGACTCGGCGGTTGTTTCTGTGGCTTTTGCCCCCACCTCTGTTGGCATGAAGAGTGCCAGCGTGAACATCTCCACCAATACCGGGAACCACCAGGTACCTTTGACCGGAACAGGCGGATATGGTGTTGGACTTAGCGAGAACGGGGAAAATGCCATCACGGTTTTTCCCAACCCTGCGAAAGAGTCATTGAATGTTTCTTATCCTGGCGGACTGAAGAGCATCAGGTTTTATGACATTTCCGGCTCGTTGAAATATGAAAGATCATGCAGCGGAAAACAGCTCCTCACCATCGATCTGACTGGTTTCAGCAACGGAATTTACAACCTGCGGTGCACGGCCAATGATGGTTCACAGCATTCCGTTTCCGTCGTTGTTCGCAGATAGCATTTAATCACAGGTATATCCCTGCGAATCTTATTCCTTTATGAAAACGATCCTAAAACAGACAATTCCCGCGGGATTTGCCCTGCTCTCTGTCACACTCTCAGGCCTCCCGTTGCTTGCCGGGGAAAGGAAGGCTGATCAGGAAACTGCGATAATCCAGCCGATAATCCGCATGGGCGCCGGAAACACGCTTTCCTTCGATGAAGGCTGGCTCTTTTCGCGGTATGGGCGCCAGCCCGACGGAACCATGAATCCGGAACCTCCGGGGCTCGAAAAACCCGGAATCAGTGATGCCGCGTGGAGAAAGTTGAAGCTGCCGCACGACTGGGCCATCGAAGGTCCTTTCAGGCTTGACCTTGAAGGCGAAACCGGCAAGCTGCCTTACCATGGAATCGGATGGTACCGCAACCATTTTACGGTTCCTGAAACCGATAGAGAGAAGCGTGTGTTCATCGACTTCGATGGGGCCATGGCCTATGCGGAGATCTGGCTAAACGGTTCCTTTGTGGGCACCTGGCCTTATGGTTACAGCTCTTTCAGAATGGATCTGACGCCTTACCTGAAATTCGGCGGAAAAAACCTTCTGGCTGTTCGCCTGAATACGGAAAAATGGGAGTCGCGCTGGTACTCTGGAGCCGGTATTTACCGTCATGTCTGGCTCGTGAAAACCGGCCCGGTTCATGTCGGCCACTGGGGAACCTGCATTACAACTCCTGAGATCACGGCAGAAAAAGCCCTGGTAAAAATCGATGTGACTGTTGACAACCAGGGCAGGTCACCTGAAACAGCGACGATTGAAACCACTGTTTTCGAACTTGATATAAACAACAGACCTACAGCTGAGGTGACTTCGTTTCCAACTGCTGAGATTAAAATTGAGGCGGGTCAGAGTGTAACCTCTTCATCACGGGCAACCATCCTGAATCCAAAACGGTGGGACATCCTATCCCCAAACCGTTATGTTGCAAAAACAATGATCAGGGTCAAGGGCAGGATTGTGGACACTTATTATACCCCCTTTGGCATCCGGACCATAGAATTTTCAGCCCGGAACGGCTTTTTACTCAATGGCCGCAGGGTCGCTATCCAGGGCACCTGCAACCATCATGATCTGGGCGCATTGGGAGCAGCCATTAATACGAGCGCCTTACGCCGTCAATTAACGATTCTGAAAGAGATGGGTTGCAATTCGCTACGCACATCGCACAATCCTCCCGCTCCCGAATTGCTGGAACTGGCCGACAAGATGGGGTTCCTCGTCTGGGATGAGGCTTTTGACTGCTGGCAAAAAGGAAAGCGCGAATGGGATTACAACAAGCTCTACGACGAATGGCACGAAAAGGACCTGAAAGCCATGATCCGGCGAGACCGGAGTCACTCTTCTGTGTTTATCTGGTCGATCGGCAATGAAGTCATGAACCAGCAGGATGCAGTGATGACAAAACATCTGGCAGATATTGTAAGACAGGAGGACCCCACACGTCCCGTTTCCAATGGTTACAACGATCCCGACCGCAGCCGCGAAGTCGGCTCTGTAATGGCCCTGGATATCATGGGGGTGAACTATTTCTTTAGCCGGCAGCCCGAATGGGATGCTGATCCGCGGTACATGAACATGCCGGTAATCGGGAGTGAAACTTCGTCGTGCGTTACTTCCCGCGGTGAATATTTCTTTCATACAGAATATAAAAACTGGCAGATCTCTTCCTACGACAAGGCCCACCCGGGATGGGGCTGTACTCCCGACGACCAGTTCCGTACAAATGCAAAGTTGCCTCACATGCTGGGTGAATATGTGTGGACTGGATTCGATTACCTGGGAGAACCAACACCCTACAACTCCGGCGAAACCAATCCACCTTCACGAAGCAGCTATTTCGGGATCGTCGACCTGGCTGGCTTTCCCAAAGACCGATTCTACCTTTACCAGTCCCACTGGCGTCCGGATCTCCCGATGGCCCACATCCTGCCCCACTGGAACTGGCCTGAGCGGCTGGATTCCGTTACACCGGTACATGTTTATACTTCAGGCGACGAAGCCGAATTGTTCCTGAATGGCAGAACGCTGGGCCGAAAGACAAAAACAGCCGGCCGGGATTTCAGGCTTGTCTGGGAGGAGGTTATTTATGAACCCGGCGAGCTTAAAGTCATCGCCTACCGCAATGGAAAACCCTGGGCAACGGATGTGATGAAAACCACAGGTGCAGCCACCACCCTGGGACTCTCTGCCAATAGTCCAGCCATCTCTTCCGACGGGGAGGAGCTTGCTTTTATCACCGTTACAGTTCAGGATAAAAAGGGTTTAACCGTTCCCCGCTCGCATCCCCTTATCAGCTTTGAAATCGAGGGGCCCGGTGAAATTGTGGCAACCGACAATGGTGATGCAACCAGCTTTACCCCTTTCCAAAGTCATCGGAGAGAGGTCTTCAACGGGATGGCCCTGGTTATTATCAGGGCAAAGAAAGGTGCTAAGGGCACCTTAAGGTTGATTGCCAGAAGCGAAATATTTCCGCAAGCAGAAGTCATCCTGACCATTCAATAATTCTCTGTTTTAAAATAATTTTGTAAATTACGCCCTTGAATGCTTAATTGATGGGGAAAACACCGGTTATCATACATGTGTTGCGGGTATTGATCGCCTTGTTGCTTGTGGTGATGGTCCTTTTCGGCGGGGTGATCTACATGATTCAAAGAGAATCCCGAAAGAACATTGTGGAGGCCGCGCAGGTGCTTCAGGAGAAAAACAGACCCCTTGAACTGCTCGACAGGTGTATCCAGCAGATCTACAGCGTTGATAATGATTTCAGACTCTATACACTCTCATTCAGTCAGGCTTCATTCGATAAATACAGGAAGCAGCTTAAGGTGATGGACTCTCTCACCAATGCGCTTCAGGCCAGTCTCGCTGCAGGCTCCGGACACCGCAGCTCAATCTACTCCTTTCAGGCCGGGACCAGGGAAAAGGCGGCCATGCAGGCAAGCTTCAGCAAACTGCGGAGGATGGCGGATTCGCTGTTAAGCAATGTCAATTCGATTCAATCGCTTGTTGAAAGCGGCATCAAACCCGATCCTGCAGCTATAAAACAATACAACCCCGACCTCATCGAAATTTCCGTCGATACCATTGACCTTAACATGGTGCAAACAAAAAAGAAGAAGGGATTTTTCAGCAAGGTCAAGACATTTTTTAAAGGTGGATCAGAGACCACCAAGACCCGCAAACAGATAACCGTCAAAACAGGTACGCAATCCGGTGCAATAAATACCGATAAGCCGGTTACCATGGCCGATGTTGGCATGGAGGTCGCCCGTCAGACCAACCAGTATTACGAGAACCAGCTAAAGGAGCAATTCAAGCTCAATGAGCAGATCAAGGAAAAAGAAAAAGGGCTGATCGAGATTAATTCCAGGTTAATGAGCAGCATTTCGGGTGTTTTCAGGGAGATCAGGCATGAAAACCTGCTCCTTGAAGAGAAGATGCACAACCTGGCTGTTGTCAATATTTCGAAATACTCACAAATCATTGATCTCACCCTGCTGGGAAGTGTGGTGCTGGCATTTCTCCTGGCGTTCCTTATCGCCCTGACCATCAGCAAGATCATCAAATATCAGAAAGGGATCATTGCCGCCCGGAAGAAAGCCGAAGACGAGGCCGTTGAAAAAGGCAAATTCCTGGCATTCATGAGTCATGAACTAAGGACGCCCCTGACCTCGATAGTCGGGTTTACCGAGCAGCTAAGGGATACCAACCTTGACCCGGAACAGTTTAAATATGTGCAGGCCATGAATGGCTCATCGGATATCCTGCTTACAACGGTAAACGATATCCTTGACATGTCGAAACTTGACTCGGGAAAATTCCGGTTTGTCAAACACTCTTTCCTCGCCAGATCGGTGGCAGAACAGGTTTTGAACAGCCTCCGCCCCATGGCAGCTAAAAAGGGGTTAGCCATCGAACTGATCTCCAGGATACCTGAAAACCACTGTTGCGTGGGTGACGAGATGCGCCTGAAACAGGTTATCATTAACCTTGTCAATAACTCGATAAAGTATTCCGAAAAGGGGACCATCACGGTTACCGTTTCGGCGGAAAGTACCCGCTCTAAATCAAACCTCCAGGTCGACGTTGCCGACCAGGGAATAGGTATTGACGACGACAAGCTGAACGACGTTTTCAGTGAGTTCTCTCAGGTACATGAACAGTCGTCGCAGAAGTGGATCATCGGCACCGGGCTCGGACTGCCGATCTGTAAAAAGATCGTCGAACAGCAGGGGGGCAAGATATGGGTTACCAGTAAAAAAGGAGAAGGCTCGACATTCTCCTTCACAATCCCTTACCAAACCTTCATCGGGAAATCTGAAGAGCCCGAACCTGCAGAAACCATTTTCGATTATACCATTTTTAAGGATAAAAACATTCTGGTCGCCGACGACACCGAGATTAACCTCGTCCTTCTCGATTCCATTTTCAGGAAATGGGGAGTTGTTGTTGACAAGGCCAGGAACGGGGCAGAAGCATTGCAGCTGTTTAAACTCAAGGAGTATCATCTCGTGCTCAGCGATGTGTATATGCCCGAAATGGACGGCCATGAACTAACCCGTCAGATCCGGCGTGCCGGCCGCCCTGCAAACAAGAACGTACCTGTGATCATCCTTTCGGCGAACCTGATCCAGGATGAGATTGAAAAACTTAAGCTTGCCGGAGTTACCGATTACCTCCCAAAACCGTTTGTCACCCTGGACCTCTACCGGATCGTTAGCAGGCATATGAAACAGGCGCAGCCTTGAAGAATCTCTATTCGACCTCCTCTATTTTCCCGATGATCCCCTTCAGTGCCTCGCTCAGTTTTGCTTCGGGAGCAATGGTGTTAAAGTCGCCCCAGAAGGCATCATCGCTGTTGTAGGGTTGGTCCTGGAAAACGACACCTGGCCTGAGCACCTCCTGTTTTGGAAATTTCACAACCCCCGAGGTATCTATATGGCATGTTGCGAGTTCAAGGAAGGTATTAAAATGATCGGTGAAAATGTGGTGCCTCAGCCTCGTTGTTAACTCCATATCGCACCGCGCGTGGCTGAGATAGTACCTGCCGTTGAAGGGCATATAGGTGACAGAATAGGTTATTTTTTTGAGCTTTACGATCAGCCGGTGGCTTTTCTTCAGCACAAGCTCTTCGGCGGCCAGATCGAGGCCGGCCGGGTTGATTTCAAAACTGGCCCCGAGTATGGCAAAATCCTTTTTCTCAATGTAGACTGTTCCCTTGTAAAGGGCTTTCCTTAGTCCTGCATTCTGTACAAAAGCAACCGCATAGGCATCCTTTTCATTATAGGAGACAAGATTGGAATAGCCGTAAGTGTACTCGACCGGCGGAGCCAGGTCAAGGAACCCGGGTACGGATCTGGCAATATCGAGTTGCAGGGCCGACTGCACGCCGGCCTTGAGTTTCAGGAACACAGTATCGGAAAGGCCCGAACCCTGGATCTTCCTCGATTTCAGCAGCTTCACCTGGTCCGGCTGGGAGGTTTCGTCGTACGGTGATTTATAGACCTTAAAAACGGCCTCCGAATAGCCGGTAAACTTATTGTTTTTCTGCACTCCTTCACGATAAAAAGCGGTAAGATAAACCGGATCAATGGCATTATTCACCCTCCTTTGATCCATGGCCTTCTCAATAATTATATTCGGATCGACGTAACGGATGATCACCTCCTGGATGGAGATCACCCTGCGGCTGAGGCCAATGTCGACCTGCTGCATGTTGAGCAGCCTGACAGGGACATGCCGGGTGAGGTATCCAAGGTGCGAAACAACCAGGGAGGTCCCGATAAGGGAATCAGGGATCTTGAGCAAAAAAAAACCATCGCTGTTTGTGATGGTCCCGATGTTCTCCTCCACGATGCCCACCGTGGCATAGGGAATAGCCTCCTTGTTTTCGTTATCGTAAATGTGTCCCCTGATGACGATGTTTTTCATTATTTCCAACCCCGGGGAGGCCGGCAGTACCTTGTCTGAGGGAGGTGGTGCATCCCGGTTTTTCCTGTAGATCAGGATGTGCTTTCCAAGGACCTTGTACGCAAGTCCGGGATCAGACAGGATATTGTCGAGCACTTTCTGCAGCGGCAGGTTGTCGGCTTGCAGCTTAACCCGCTTGTCGCTTGCTACGTTTTCACTGTCATAAATAAAAAGGCATTCCGCGCTTTGCGAGATCAGGTTCAGTGCACCGTAAACAGTGGTATTTTGTTTGGGGATGGTGATGTTCTTTTCGAGCAGTGCCAACTGACAGGAGGCTGTATTGGCAGAAAACAGGAGAAAGCCTGCAACGAAAAAACAGGTTTCAGCCAGGGAATACCAGTACCGGTACAGGCAAAACTTATCGTTGTTTTGCCCCCTCCTTGTTTTCGGAAAGTACAATTTCACCATTGATAGTTTGGCTTTTCAGGTTCAGGGCTGTACAAATCAGTCCTGTTATTGTTTCGGCAGTTTCATTATCGAAGGTAACGGTCAGCCTGTGTTTCCCGGTTTCACTGTCGGCCAGTACAAAGGTAGTGTTGAAATTCCGGTTCACCACGGGAATAATGTTACAGAGCGGCTCGTCCTTGAAATGCATGCGCTGCTTATACCAGGAAGAGGCTTCGCCGGCAACGAATTTCGATTTCACCAGGCTGTTTTTAACGACCGAAATCTGTTCACCGGCCAGTACGGTTTCACCTCCGGAGGGATCCGCTTTCAGGGTCACTTTCACCTTCCCGCGGTCGACAGAAAGTTTGAAGCCTTCACCATTCTGCGTCTTTACATTAAATGCGGTTCCCAGCACCTCTATCAGCACCTCTTCCGTCTCAATGATGAAAGGTTTTCCGGGGCTGGGCACCACATCGAAAAAGGCCTCCCCTTTCAGCCCGACCTGGCGCGTGCCGGAGAGAAACTCCTGCGGAAAAGAGAACAATGAATTTTGCGCGATATAGATCACCGATCCATCTGCGAGGGTCTTAACAAGGGTATTTGCCTCATTGACGGTGTTTAGCTGTACCATCTCTGCTGCCGGCTTAGGGTTCAGCTTCAGGTAGGCAACTGCACCCAACCCGGCCAGGATAAGAACGACGGCCGCAATCTTCAGAAGCGGTCTGATAAAGCTGGTTCCGGAATTTAACCCCCGGGCCGGAATCAGCTTTTCATCCTGCAAACGGCTGTGCAGTTTATTCCAGGCCTTGCGTGTGTCGGGAACTGCAGAGATGGCTGCTTTAAAAGCGCTCGACTCCTCCATGCTCATTTCGCCGCTCAGGTATCGGCTGAGCGTTTCGGCGTATTTTTGTCTGTTTCCTGTTGGTTTCATTACATTTCATCTCTGGTATACTCCTTCAGCGATCTCCTGAACATCTGCAGCGCTTTTCCCATATCTGCCTCAACGGTCTTTACGGATATGGAGAGGCATGCGGCAATTTCACGGTATTTCATCCCTTCGAACCTGTTCATCCTGAAAATACGGGATACGCGATCAGGCATTTTCTTCAGGGTTGCATTGACCTGCCTGCCCAGGTCGTTCAACTCAACTTCCGATGTTACATGTGCCGGCTCGCTCCCCCGGTAGTCGCTTAAAACATGTTCCGTATAGTTTTTCCGGACGGCAAGATGTTCGAGATAATGAAGTGCATTGTTGCGGATCGACTGGTAGAGGTAAGCGTTCAGCGACAACTTCGCACTGAAGGTTTCCCTGTTCTTCCAGAAATTATAGAAAAACTCCTGTACAATGTCTTCTGCCGTATCCATATCCTTCACGATCTTATCTGCATGGTGGCACAAAGGGCCGTAGTATTTCTCAAAAAGCCGTTCAAATTCCCTGATGTCGCCATCCCGTATTTTCTTCTGTATGTAGTATTCAGTGAGGTTCATCGGGATCTGGCAGCCTATTTTTTTACACCCTTCGAAAGCTTTTTAATGGCATTTTCGATGGAACTTTCCGGTTCAATGATATTGTATTCACCCCAGAAACCGGCATCTGTAAAATCCTGTACCTTTTCGGTAAATACCATGTTCAGTTTAAAAAGTTCCTGGTTTGTAAATTTAACGATATTATCCTCCCGCCGGTCGGTAATAGCTAACTCCGACATCACGGTATAGTGGTTTTTGAACAGTCGTTTCTTCCAGTCGCAACGGAATTTCAGCTCCACGCGCACGTAGTTGAGGTAGTATTTGCCGTTTTGCTCTTTATAGGTTACCAGGTAGCTGGTGGATGTGGGCATGAAGTGCAGTCCCATGGGCTTTTTCTGGATAAAAACGCGTGCAACCTTATCCTCATCGTTGAGATCGAGGCTGAATTCAGCCTGCGTGATCGCCATGTCATCCTGTCCGATGTATAGCTTCCCGTAATAAAGCGGCTCCTCCTTAACCACAGCAGGCGAGAAGTTGATCACCCAGTTCAGCTTATTGCCGATATTTATCATCGACCCGATTTCGAACTGGTAGTTGTCGAGGTTGTTCAGCGCGATGCTGAGGTCGGTATTCTTTACAATGTCGAGGAGCATCGAAACATTGGGCCCACCCTGGAGCTGGACCATGAGTGTGTCTGCTTTTTTCACATTGGTACCCATGCGCCCCTTGAAGATCTTCACCTGGTCGTCCTGCAGGCTCTGGTACGGGGCTTTATGGATGTTGACCACGGCTTCTGAAATCGAGAGGTAGTCGCGTCGCTGCCTGATGGACTCACGGTAGAATCCCGTCATCATATTCGGAACAGCGCTGTAATTCTTTCGGATATTCTTTAGCGCCATTTCCACAATTCCGCGTGCATCCTGCGGAACCACCGAAACCTCTTTCAGCTGAATGGGCTGGATATCGAGGTAGAGGGTGTTTTCCTTCCCGACTGCCTCACTGATCCTGAACCTGGCCGTTGCGTAACTCATGTGAGAAACTTCAAAGAATTCGGCATTGAGTGATGTGTTCACTTTTAATGTGAACTCCCCGTCGGAGTTCGATACTGTCCCAATGCCCGTATTGGGAACCGTGACGGTGGCATAGGTGATCTTATTCCCGGTTTTGGCATCCTTCAGAATTCCATTAACGGTGACAAATGTGGTTTGCGCGGAAACTGCGCCCCAGGCAGTAATAAGCAGAAAAAACAGGCCTGTACGGATGAGGTTCTTGGTGAATGATTTCATGGCTGATGGTTTTGCAGGTTGTTTATTTTAGTGTGTTATACCTTTAAGATACCCCAGGATGAAAATACCCTATGGATTTATTGATTTTTCTTAATTTTATCGGCCAGGCCGCATACCGGCTTTTTAATCCCCAAATAATACCCTATGTCTGTTCCCGGCCCAAAAAAGGTTTCACTTTCAATGATAATTTTAGCCTTTGCTACCGTTTATGTGGTGTGGGGATCCACCTATTTCTTTATCCAGGTAGCCGTTCAGCAATTTCCCCCGATGATGCTTGGGGCACTCCGGTTCCTCGCTGCAGGACTGTTACTGATGGGATGGTGCCTTATAAGTGGAGAGGGATTTGGCAACTGGCCGCAGATCAAAACCGCCATCATCAGTGGGTTGATGCTGTTGCTGGTGGGAACCGGTGCAGTGATCTGGGCGGAAAAATGGCTGCCCAGTTCCCTGGTAGCAATCCTGGTCTCCACCGCACCCTTCTGGTTTGTGCTTCTCGACATACCGAAATGGAAGGAAAACCTCAACAGCAGTCCCATCATCATGGGTTTGATTTTCGGTTTTATCGGCGTCGTTCTGATGTTCGGTGAAAAGGTTGCCGGTGTATTCATGGCGACCGCAAACATCCATGAACTCATCGGGCTGTTCATCCTCCTTGTGGGTACAATGAGCTGGGCTGGCGGATCGCTTTACGCAAAATACCATGCTACGGGTTCCACAAATGTCAGCTCCGCCTGGCAGATGCTGGCAGCCGGTATTGCATTTCTCCTGGGCAGCCTGGTATTAAATGAATGGAGCGGATTCGAATGGCGGAGTGTCACAACAGGTTCATGGCTCTCTGTCCTGTACCTGGTAGTTTTCGGCTCGCTGGCAGCATACAGCGCCTATGTATGGCTGCTTAAGGTCAGGTCGGCCGCACAGGTGAGCACCTACGCCTATGTAAACCCTGTTATCGCCGTTTTGCTGGGAGTATTTTTTGCAGGCGAACACCTGACTCTCTTCCAGGTGTGCGGGCTCATTGTGATCCTGGGCAGTGTGCTGCTGATCAACCTGGCAAAGTACCGGGCCGGCAAGGTGCGTTGAGTAAAAATCATTCATCCCTTGATCCGGGCTCTGAATTGATGTATATTTATAGGCAATTATCAGCGAAACACCATTCATCATGAAACAGATCACTTTGAAAAGTTTGTTCCCAACCTTGCTGTTCTCAGGTATTATGATTTCAGCCATCATTTTCATTCCGGGTGGGACTGTCAGTCACGGGAAAGGAAAAGGGGAACAGGGGCAGGTGAAGCGACAGAAAATGTCAAAACCCGGGCTGCTGGCGATGCAGGCCGGTTACCAGTTTTCGAAACTCAGAGATCCGGGAACCGGGATGATCCCGCCCGGGATCCGTTCCAGGGAGCTCGCGTTTACGGCAGGTTTGCCAGGCTATCCGGCAGGAGCCGGACAATCGTGGACCTGGCGCGGTCCAGCCAACATCGGCGGCCGCATGCTCTGCATTGCCATCGACACTGATGATGAGAACCACCTGCTGGCCGGAAGCGCCTCGGGCGGCATGTGGGAGTCGGCCGACCGGGGGATGGTCTGGCACAAAACCACCGCTCCCGATGCCGAACAGAGCGCCACCTGCCTGGTGCAGGATAAACGGCCCGGGAAGCATGCTACCTGGTATTACGGTACCGGTGAGATGCTCAGCACCACCGACCGGAACATCAGCACCAATGCCCGCACCCTGGGGATCGGGAATGGGATCTACAAATCGACCGACAACGGGGCCACCTGGCAGCCGCTGGCCTCGACGCAGGTGGCATCGCAGGCCAATCTGCTGGAGATCTTCCAGGGGGTCTGGCGGATCGTGACCGACCCGGTAAGGCTGGATAAAGACATCGTATATGCAGCCTGCTATGGCGCCATCATGCGCTCCGACGATGGAGGCGGAACGTGGGATGTTGTGCTTGGCGACCTGGAAAACAAATCCTTCTGCACTGATCTGGCCATCACCTCCGACGGTATTCTGTACGCCGCACTGGGCAGTTTCTGTCTGGCCGTGGAGCCTCCCGGAAAAGCCGGTATCTGGCGGTCGGCCGACGGGATCAACTGGAAAAAGATCACACCTGCCGGTTTTCCGACTGATAACCGGGTGACACGGCTGGCTCTGGCTCCTTCGAACCAGGATGTCATGTACGTTTTCACCGAGTCGCAGAACCCCGACCTGAACCCGTTCAACGGGTACACCAATACCCTCAACACCTTCTGGAAGATGACCTGGAACACGCAGGCCGATTCGGCGGCCTGGGAAAACCGCACGGCCGGCATCCCCGGAGGAGGCAACGGGAACATAAACAGTTTTCCTTTTTCCTTCGTGATCTATGGCGGCTATTGTTTTACCATGGGGGTCAAACCCGATAATGAAAACGTGGTGTTCCTCGGCGGAATGAACATGCACCGCTCGGAAAACGGTTTTGCCGACAGTCTGGCGACCGCATACATCGGCGGATATCCTTACGACATGGATTCGACCAGCCAGCTTCATCCCGACCAGCACGGGATCACCTTCCTTCCATCCGACCCCGATGTGATGTTCATGGCCAACGACGGAGGCATCTATCAAACCGCCAACTGCATGGCCGACAGCAGTCATATGGTATGGCAGCGAGTCAACAACAAGCTTACCACGACCCAATTCTACAGCGTGGCCATCGACCACGGGGCCATGGGCGACGACTGGATCCTGGGCGGACTGCAGGACAACAACTGGTATTACACCGTTACCGATGATCCTGCTGAGCTCTGGTTCAACATCGATATCTGTTACGACGGCTTTGCAGCGGAGGTTGCCCGCAACTGGGAATATTGCGCCATTTCGGCCTACAGCGGGAACATCTGGACCACGAGGTTCGATGCACAAATGCATACCAAAGACATCTTTCCTCAGCTTCCCGATACACTGCTGAAATATTATGATCCGGTGATGGGCAGCAACATCCTGTTCCCGTTTTACCAGAACATGGCCCTCGATCCGGTTACCAACGAGACCTTCTACCTGCCTACCATCACCAGCATCTGGAGGAAGGACAACCTGAAGGCAGCCGCCTACGACAGCAGCCTTAGAAATGCCGGGTGGAGCCACCTGAGCAACGTGGATGTGGGTTCTGCAGCCGAGATCAGCTGCCTGGCCGTTTCCATGGTACCGGCCAACCGGCTCTATTACGGAACGAGCCTTGGCAAGGTTTACCGGCTCGACAATGCCCGCAGCGGGAATCCCGTTCCGGCAGAAATCACCGGCGCCTCCTTCCCTGAAAATGCATTTGTGTCGTACATCGATATCGACCCGGATAATGCCGACCACCTGATGGTCACCTTTTCGAACTATGGGGTTCAGAGCCTGTTCCATTCCGAAGACGGAGGCTCATCCTGGGCGGCTGTCGGAGGTAATCTGGAGGAGAACCCTGACGGCTCTGGCTCCGGTCCCTCCATCCGCTGTACAAAGAAACTCCTCTTCCAGGGAAAGAAAATCATCCTGGCCGGAACCTCCTGCGGACTCTTTTCCACGACAAGGCTGAACGGGGATTCGACAGTCTGGCTGAAGGAGGGAGCCACCACCATAGGCAATGTGATCATCGACATGATCGATGCGAGGCAGACCGACGGTTTCATTGCCATCGCGACCCACGGAAACGGGGTTTACAGTACCTATTACAACCCGGCTGCGGGCGTTGGTCCTCCATCTGAAGGTTCGTCGTTCGGGATCGGACCGGTCTTTCCCAACCCTGTGGTGGATGCCGCAACTGTCGAGATCATTTCGGAAAAAACCTTCCTTCTCAAAACTAAATTGTATTCAAATACGGGAAAACTGGTAAAGAAGCTTCCGGAAATTACCATTCATCCTGGGAAACATAATTTCCCCTTGCAATTTGGCGACCTTCCGGCCGGAGTTTATTACCTGGTTCTGGATGGCGGAGACAAAATGGTAACCAAAAAAGTTGTTAAAGTAACCTTTGTCAAACAATAACCCGATGATTCAAATGAGGATTTTCCCGGTATTTTGGATAATTGCCTTTGTCAGCCTGCTTCTGACAGGGCCATCCTGTACAAAACATGAGACAACTGCCGACCCGGTCTTGCTCACAGTGAATCTGCCCAGGTCGGTAATGCACAACGAAACCTATTATTCGCTGAAATACCATGAGCGATCGGTAGAGTTGGATTTCAGCCAACCAATTGATTCATCAACCATTCAGGGAAACATTTCCTTAACGGACAAAAATGGTCCCCTCGATGCAATGTTCGAAATCATATCCTCCGGAAAAAAAGTGATTCTCGCATTACAACCCGGATTTATGTTCAATTCCGGATGGCGGTATTGGATAACCATTGCACCAGGGCTGAAATCAACCTCCGGGGTAATTTTTCAGTCAACATCACCCATTGAGGTCAGAACCACAGCAAGGAAGTTGGGGATTGATAACGACACGACACAGCGGAATTCAATCATCTGCATCAGCGATATCCACATGGGCGATGCGAGAGCGGTGGCCCTCGGTTACGGCTGGTTCAGCAAAAACGCGGCGGCCCTCGACAGTCTGCTGACTCTTGCGCTCAGCAGTCCTCAGGTTAAGCAGGTGGTCATTCTTGGCGATCTGTTCGACGGATGGGTGGTCCCGTATCGCATTCCACCTTTCGATACCGGGAATGGCATACACAACATCAGGGACTACTTTATGTCCATCGCCAACGCTCCCGTAAATATCAGCATTATCAATAAACTGAGAGCTGTGGCCTCAGGCGGGATCATACAATTGATCTATATTCCCGGAAACCATGACATGCTGTTAACGCAGGAAATCCTCCGGGAGATCATCCCCGGAGTGATCTGGCAGGGAGATTCACCCGGGCTCGGCCACTATTCGCCCGTGAGTGAAATTGTTATGGAACATGGTCACAGGTATGACTTTTTTAATTGTCCGCAACCCCTGGCGAATCCGGGTCACATGCTTCCGCCGGGGTATTTCATTTCACGGCTGGAGGCCCAGGGGTTGATGGAGCAAGCCGGACGCTCCCTAAAAAACGCCAATGCCGGCTCCGGCGAGGCTGAATTCCTGACGGCCTGGACAGCTGCTTTTGAATATCTCAAATATCAATACTCCCTGAAGGTTGCAGCCGATTCAGCAAACATCCTGATGGGTGGCATCGATAATTATTCAGCTCCTTTCAGCTTTAACGGGATCAGGGATCTTTACGCCGGAAATATTGAGACGGTCTGGCCCGCCACCCAGCCGGGAAATGCCGTTCCGGTTTCCATGCCGGTTTTGATGGCCATTCTGGATGGCAGCCTCGATCTGTCCTTCACTGCCGCCTATGAATATATGCAGTCACCTGCACCCGAAATTTATAAAATTGTCGCCTTCGGACACACCCATAATCCCATGGTGAAGGTCTTTCCCACTGGAAAACAATACACCGGAATCTATGCAAACACAGGCTCCTGGGTCAACGCGGAGTTAACCAGCAAGCCGGTAAGAACTTTCCTGGTCATAAAACCAGGAGCATGGACCGGTTCCGACCTTGATGTAGTTTCCTTGTTTCAATACAACCTCAACAGCGGCAGCGGAAACCCGAACCCTGGTTTCATCCCGGTACTTATCGCCGAGGAAAGCATCGGTACCCAATAGGAAACACCGGTGGAT